>JAZQBP010000001.1:0-32451 GCA_045545815.1 Candidatus Nanosyncoccus sp.
CTTAAGATGCCTGACGATAACCAAGTGGCGATTGTGGATGAAAATATCGTAGTGTTTAATCAAGCGAAGTTTGAGAATTTATTCCAGTACGATTACAAGTCACAGGTGATCGCTGAGGCAAAAGCGAAAGAATTGACTGAAAAATATAAACTGTCGTTTGCGGAAGGGTTGACTTTGGATGGGCTACTTGCCGATAAGAAGCCGATCCTAAAGAAGGTGCAAGCGATGGATATCGCAGAAGAAATGCCGCAGGATAAACTGCTTGATTACGCAGATGAGATGCAGCTTGAGCTGATGACCGATGATGATGGCTCGATTATCATCATGGATGACAAGGATCTAACGATGTTCGTGAATCTGCTAAATGAAGATTATTATGTGTCACCAGTAAATGGCAAGCGATACGAGATCAAGTCCAAGAAATTACTCGGTGAACCGGACGGTGAGCCACCGAGGGGCTAATACGATCACTTTTGAACTGTAAACTTACTTTTCGTTCGCGGTTGACTGCGCGCGGGGAGATAATCAAAAAACCTAATCAGGTCTGCGCCCGGGACTGTCCGGTACTCGACTTGACTAGGTTTTTTGATTATCACTCCGGCTTGTCAAATGCTCACTCAAAATAAGTTTACAGTTTAAAACATAATCATTCCTAATGAGTTTTACAGTTCGAAGTATGCATTATCCACAAAGTTGGACTCGCCGAGTGTTTTGAAGGTCTTTTGAAGGTCGTCTTTGGCGGCGACGATGGAATCACTAGAGGAAAGGTTAGATTCGATCTTGGCAAAGTAGCCAGCTTTACCTTCAACCTTGTCAAGGTAGATATAATTCCCTTCTCCCATCTTGAGTTCTTGGCGACGACGAGAGACTTCGGCGACTGGTTTAAAGCCTAGTTGCAGAATAATATTCACGAGAGTCTCATAATCTTTGATCACAGTCTCTTCGGCGATATCGATACCGGAGTCTTCGATGTGGCGTTTGAGGATAAAGCTATACTTCGCAGGCTTATCTACAGCGTGCATCTCCGTACGCATAATGAGGCGCGGGAAATTGGCATGTGGCCTATAATTGCGAGGTACATAGATTCGATCATGTTGCCAAAAAGTTGTTGAAAAATTTAATTCGATATCTGCAAGCTTCTGCACGAAATCGTCGCGATTTTTGAGCTTGCACTTAACAATGGCCTTTCTCATGGCTTTATTATATCATATCTATATCAATGAGGCGAGCTTCGAGGGATTTAACTCCGTTAAAGTCGTTTTCGGTGAATTTGACTAATGGTTCGATGCGGTCGAAAGCGGTGTCGAGATTTAACCATTTTTCAGGGGCGAAAAAGGCGAGACATTTGAGTATTTTGCCGTGGCAATCGCGAAGGTCGAGACGGAGATGATTCCGCTCGGCGCCCATACGAGTGACGTTTGCAATGCTGACATTCTTTAGGCGGAAGATTGGTTCTTCGTTCCCTGGCCCGTAGGGTTCAAGCTTCTTTAGCTCCTCCAGGAAGCTTAGGTCTAACTCAGAAAAATCGTTGATGGCTAGATCAGCTTCTGAGATAAAAAATTTTTCTTGGTCGGTCAGGTTAAGGCTTCGATAATATTGGTTAATCTTTTCGCGGAATCCATAGAGATCCTTCCCTCCTAATCTCACGCCTGCAGCGGCGGCGTGCCCGCCCCCACCAATGATGGAGTCTTTGGCGTAGTTTAACGCATTTGAAAGATTAAAGTCACCGAAGCTGCGACCAGAGCCTTTGTAGATATTATTGTCGAGCTCAGTTAGTACAAATGCGGGTTTGTGATACTCTTCGACCAAACGACCAGCTACAATACCAAGAATACCTTCGTGCCATTGACCAGTTTCAATAATGACTGGCTCGTCACCAACGCCACGTTGTGCGATCTCGCGGGTGGCAGAAATTTGTTCAATTTTACGTTTTTTGTTCAATTGTTCTAGTTTTTCGGCGAGAGGCGCAGCTTCAACCGGAGACTTAGCTCTTAGGAGATTTAAAGAGAGGTCGGCGGTATCGAGACGGCCGGCGGCATTAAGACGAGGGCCAATCTGGAAGCCGATAGATTCGGCGTTCAAATTTTTTACTCCGGCTCTCTTCATTAGCTCTATCAGACCAGGACGACGCGTTCTGGCTAACACTTTTATGCCATAGTAGCCGAGACGACGATTCTCACCGGTGAGTAGCATACTATCACAAATACTGCCGATCAAAACAAGGTCAAGTAGCCATTTCTCTTGGCCTGCTCTAATGGCATTCTCTTCAACTAAGGCTTCAGCTAGCTTAAAGGCCACGCCGACACCGGCGAGGTTTTGTAGCTCTACAGTCGGAGCGTCTTTGCGATGTGGATTGATGATAGCTATAGCCTCTGGCATCTCTTCGGTAGTCTCATGATGATCGGTGACTATGGTATCGATATGTTCGTGGTTTAGCTCGTCGATGATGTCGTGATTGCGAGAGCCGCAGTCGACCGTGATGACTAAATTAATGCCATGCTCTTTAGCGCGCGTGATCAGGCGCGGACTCATACCATAGCCATCAGCAAATCGATCAGGGAGCATAATCTCGATATTGCCTTGACCCACCCCTGCAAGAATCAGAGTTTGTTCCATGACGGTACTGGCTGTGACGCCGTCTGCATCATAGTCGCCGTATATCAGAATTTTCTCATGAGCGTTGATCGCCTGTTTGATCCGAGCGAGCGCCTTGTCCATGCTTTTTAATAAAAATGGATCTACTTTTTGCTCGTATTTTGGGTTTAAAAAGTTCTGGTCTAGCCCACGTTTTTCGAGGAGTTGTATAAAAATCTTACTCATTTTATACCCCTGTTAGCCGATAGTTTTTGATGGCTTGCTGCCCTTCTGTGATTTGATGACGATGGACTGAAGCTCTTTAAGAATTGGAAAACGTTTGTTGGTCTGGTAAATCTTGGTCTTGCCTCGTTTGGTCACGATAAGAAAATTGCCTTCCGCCATGCGCTCTAATTCCCGTTGAACATTGCCAGGATCCTCTTTGATCAACTTCGCTAGACCCCTAACATGAGTCTTGAAATCAGGGTATTTTGCGAATACTACCAATATTTTGCGGCGCACGCGTGATGTGACAAATACTTCTAACATATTACCTCGCTTAACTCATTTTATTGTAACATATAATCGGTAAAATTTACAACAATAATAAGAATCGCCAGGTATCATTTCGTTCGCTTTTACGCTTCGCGCCGGGAGAGCTCCTCAAGGCTTAGCCGGGCCTGCGCCCGGTACTGTCCGGTACTCGGCTCGGTAAGCCTTTCGTCGCTCTCTCGGGCTTGCTTTATGCTCACGAAATAACACCTGGCTCTCTTATTGATGATATAATAAATATATGTTTTACGAGGTGATACCAGAGGGGAGGGTGGAAGGATTGACCTATGCGAGTGATGATTCCCTTTTGGTGGGCCAAATCGTAATGGTGCCGGTAGGACGACGGTTGGTGCCAGGCGTTGTTGTTAAAAAAGTTGCGCAACCGAATTTTGCAACAAAAAAGATTTCAAAAGTTTTGTATTCAAAACCTTTGCCGGCTCATCTTTTGGCAACGATACGATTTTTACATGATTATTACTTGGCAGCATCGGGTTCTGCGGTATCATTAATATTACCTAGAGGCGTCCAGAAGAAACGTCGAAAAACCGAACATTTGTTCGGTGATTGTCCCGAAAAAGGGCCGACTGGACCAGTCCTTTCAGATGTTGGACTTGAAAATTCAAGAACGTCATACGCAGGACAGGCTCAGTCATTCTCCCACGACAATACTGAACAGGTGGGAGTTTTGCGGGAAATCCCGCTGAATAGTGCGCAAAAAAAGGCCCTAGAAGGCCTCCAGAAGGCTCCAGGAGCCACGAAACTGCTGTTTGGCGTTACTGGTAGTGGTAAAACAAACATATACCTTAAAATGGCTTCTAGGGCCCTTTTAGAGCAAAAGTCTGCCATCCTTTTGGTGCCAGAAATAGCATTAACCGGACAACTTGTTCGGGTTTTTCAAGATTACTTCGGCAAAAGAGTGGTAGTCATACACTCTCGGCAGACGGAGGCGGAGCGCCATTTGATCTTTGAGGCGATCCTTTCTTCAGATGAACCTTTAGTGGTCGTAGGCCCAAGATCGGCGCTATTCGCACCCTTGTCTAATTTGGGTCTGATCATCATTGACGAGGAGCACGAGGGCACTTATTATCAGGAGAATGCGCCTAAATATTCAGCGATCAGGGTGGCTAGCATGATGGCAGACAGGCTTAATTGTTCCCTGGTGCTTGGTTCAGCTACTCCAGAGATCTCAGATTATTACTTGGCATCAAAAAAAGATTCGGTCATTAAACTTAGAGCCAAGGCAAAAGATACGGCCATTAAGCCAGAGATCAAGATCATCGACTTTAAGAATAGAGACAATTTTACCAAAAATAAGTATTTTTCCAACGCCCTGCTTAAATCAATTTCCGCCAACCTAGAGCAGAAGAGACAGACTTTGATCTTCCATAACCGACGAGGTTCTTCGCCTCTGACAATCTGTGAGAGTTGTGGGGAGGAGTTGCTTTGCCCAAATTGTTTCTTACCGCTCAATTTGCATGCAGACGAATATACACTGAATTGTCATACGTGTGGTTTCTCTGAAAAAGTGCCAGTGGGCTGCCCGAAGTGTGGGGCACCGGGGCTAGTGCACAAGGGTTTTGGAACAAAGCTACTAGAGTCAGAACTCAAAAAGCTCTTCCCTAAAGCTAGGATAAGACGATTCGATGCGGATAACAAGAAAGGTGAAGGATTAGATGCGGTGTATTCAGAGGTGCGAGATGGCGAAGTAGATATCTTGATCGGTACGCAGACGGTGGCTAAGGGTCTCGATCTACCGAGATTGGCTACAGTTGGCGTGGTGCAGGCCGATGCAGGATTAGCTCTTCCCGATTACATGGCAGAGGAGCGAGTATTTCAACTACTGACGCAAGTGATCGGTCGTGTAGGGCGTGGGCATCTGTCGAAGGCGGAGGTATTTATCCAAACGTTTCGGCCGGATCACCCAGTACTGCGATTTGCCGCCGATGAAGATTATCGTAGCTTTTACGAATATATAATCGCAAAACGTCGCAAGGCAGGTTTTCCGCCATTTCGATTTGTAGCTAAGCTTGAAATCACCATGAAGACAGAGGCGATAGTGCTAAGAAAGGTACGCGAGACAGTATCGTGTCTATCGCGGGACGATCGCTTAGTAGTTTCTCCACCCCAGCCCGGATTCCATGAGCGCACGGCTCGTGGTTATACGTGGCAGATTATCGTACGAAGTCGTTCTCGGAAAGCCCTAGCTGAGGCGTGTTTGAGTATAGACAAGAATTTTCGGATAACACTTGATCCACCTGGTCTATTGTGAGTTTTTCCTACACAGAGTGTCCTTGTTTCTATTTTTGTGATAAAATAAGCATAAGAATTAATGGAGGAGCTATGTGTACAGGAGTGAGATTTAGCGACGGTCAGGGTAATATGTATTTTGGGCGAAACTTAGATTGGAATACTGGCTACGGCGAAAAGGTGGTGATTACTCCGCGAGGATACAAGTATCAGACGGCTTTTCTAGGTGATAACGAAAAATCACTAGCTGTGATCGGCATGGGGATAGTAGCGGAGGGGATTCCGCTATACTTTGATTGCGCGAATGAAGATGGACTAGCGATAGCAGGGCTAAATTTCCCTGGTTATGCAAAATATGAGCCCGCACCGATTGACGGTAAGACCAATGTGGCAGCCTATGAATTTCCTCTTTACATAGCAAGAAATTATAGTAATGTGGATAAGGTAGAAGAGGCCCTGCACGACATTGCAATAATAGCGCGGCCAGTTAATGAGCAGTACCCGGTCTCGGAGCTACACTGGCTGATCGGTAACAAAGATAGGTCCATCGTAGTGGAATATACTTCTAGTGGAATGGAGATTTTCGAGAATCCCGTAGATGTTTTGACGAACCAGCCTGGGTATGGGTGGCACCGTGAGAACTTGCGAAATTATCTTAACTTATTCCCGCAAATGCCACGCGAGGTGAGATGGGGAGCTGAAACTATGCGCCCCTTTGGAACTGGTTCCCTGGCACAAGGACTACCGGGTGATACTTATTCGACGTCTAGGTTTATAAGAGTGGCTTATCATAATACGCATTATCCACTACAATCAGGAGAGTCCGCAAATATCGCTCGTCTGTTTCATACCTTGTCAAGCGTAGCGATGATCGAAGGAGCTTCGCAAATGACAGATAAGAGTTACGAAAAGACCATTTATACTGGCGGTTATTCTTCTGCAACGCAGACTTATTATTACAATACCTATGAAAACTTCGCGATTCAAAAAGTACCGCTAAGTGACCATGACCTAGAATCTAGTGAACTTATCTTAGCAGAGTAGTTAGACGCTTGTCTTCTTGAGGCGGATGATCATATTGATCTTACGGTTGGCATAGGACGGGTGTTCTTTGTTAAGCTCACGACGATGCCCCCACGTATTGAAGAGAGGCTTGCCTTTTTTATTGAAGCCCATAAAGACCATGATATGAGAAGCATCATTACTCTTTCCTCGATTGACATTATATGCAACAATGTCGCCTTTCTTGATCTTATTATTCTTTTTGAGCTGGCTAGCGGTTTTGTTGGGGTAAAGGATCTCAAAGGTAGCTTTGTGCTTACTGATATAGCTGGCCGCCGATCCACTAATCTTTCCTCTTTTACTTATCCAAACATAGGTATTTTTAGGGATCACTCCGAGCCTTTGTAGAGACGTCGACACAAAAGTGATACAGGTTCCGGCTTTTTTGGAAAGCTTAAAATTTGATCTAAAATTGCTACCGTACTTTGCGTTTTTCATATACTGAAACTGCTTGGTCATAGCGTCGTACCACTTTTCGAGGGAGGCCTGCTTGTTCGTGTTGGTATTGGTTTTCTGTGTGGTTTGGGTAGTAGTCTTTTGCTGAGCTTGTTGTTTCTTGGCGACCTCGGCGGCTTTTCGTGCCGCTAATTCTTGGTCAGAGATAGTGGCGCAACTAGGGTTGCTATTGAAGTGTCCATTTGGGAGAAGAAAATTAATAGTAGAGTATAGTACCGCGTAGACAGCTAGGCCTAAAACTATCTCAAAAATACGGTGTTTAGCTTTAACAGTCTGCTGAGGATTCCCACTGGAGGTGAGGTAGGTAGTACCTGCAATGGCAATACCAATAGCTGCAGCAATACCGACACCAAAGGTCAGGATATCTAGGACCTGCGTCAATATCATATACACGCCACAGCCCTTGCCATCGTCTTCGACATTGCCAAAGAAAGTAGTCTCGGTGACGTCAGCTGTGTCAGATGCTGCAAAGGATGACGGTGCAAATAGTAGCCCGATTGCAACGCTTATCAATACGAGACAGGCGACTAACTTGATGAGACGTTTCATCTTCATGGTTTTATTTTATATTTCTTGAGCCTAAAATGCAATCATATTGTATAGAACTACCGCAATTTACAGAGGTAAGAAAATATGATATAATCGTTTTATGAAAATAATCACTACGCCAGATCCGCGATTGAGGGAGAAATCAGAAAAAGTACGCGTCATTGACGACGAGATTTTGAAGATCATCGCAGATATGCGTAAGTTATCACTTGACTGGGAGAAAGAACATCCGTTTGAGCTCTCGGCAGCAATGGCGGCGCCTCAAATGGGCGTAAATAAGCGAATCATCATTATTCGTGATGATATGGAAGACAAGAAGAAAGCGACTTTTACTGCCCTGATCAATCCAGAAGTAATCCGGGCGGACGGTAAGATAAAACGCGACTTTGAGGGTTGCCTATCTGTGCCTTTCATCTACGGAATGGTGCCGAGACACACTAAGGTTAAAGTGAAGGCTAAATTAGAGGATGGTACAGAAGTGAGGATAAAGGCGACCGATGAATTGGCACGAACCTTATTACACGAAATCGATCATCTAGATGGAGTCTTGTTTATCGACCATATTAAGGGTGAAAAAGGCGCCTTTTATGAGATGAATGATGAAGGTGACCTTATTCCTGTAGATTATGATGAGAAGATAGCAGATAATGCTAAACTTTGGGGCGAAGAATAATGTCTTTAAGGTCGCGAAGGCTAATACGATTGTGGGGATTTCATGAATAAAAAGATCGTTTTTTTCGGTAATGGACCGCTCGCTGAGTATTCCCTGGCGGTGTTAGAGCAAAAATGCCAAGTAGTCTTTCATGCTCACGACCGCAAAGACTTAGATGAGGCCGTGCGTCTAAAGAAAGAAGACCCAAGCCTACACGGAATACTGGCATCTTTCGGCGTGATAATTCCGGAGTCAGTACTAGAAGCATTTGAACCTGAGGGGATACTCAATATCCACCCTTCCCTTTTGCCACTTTACAGAGGTGCTTCACCAATAGAATCAGCGATCTTAAATGGCGATTCTGAGTTTTCTGTGTCTGTGATGAAATTAGTTAAAGCAATGGATGCTGGACCGATCTATCATCAGGAGACACTAAAAAATTTGCTGCTCTGTAAGGATGACATTTACAAGGCTTTGGCTACTGCTGGAGCAGAGTGGATAGTAGATAATATCGATAATCTCCCAGAACCGGTCTCTCAAGATGATTCTAAGGCTACGTTCTGCGGTAAACTGACAAAGTCGATGGGCGTCTTAACGCCTGAGGTAGATACGGCTGAGCAGACTTTCCGAAAAATTGTAGCATTCCAAGGATACCCGAAGCCAAAATATTCCTTCTATGGGGTCACCTGTACAATCTTAGAGGCACATGTATGTGAAGATGGCGAGGCCGCCGCGCTCACAATTCCCTGTGCTGACGGGCGCTTTATAGTAGTAGATAGATTACAGCCGGAAGGCCGCAAGGCGATGGACGCAAAAAGTTTTCTTAATGGATATAGGTCTTAAGCATTAATAAGGCGCTGACGATTATTGCGGATCTCTTCCTTCATCTCATTGATAGTGCGCTCAACGATCTCGCGAAAATCGGGACGATTCTTCTCGAGCCATTTGGTAGCTTCGGCCTGGTCTGTGATTAAGTCAAATTCATTGAGCTGGACCTCGGTGAGGCCCCTGGAAATACGCTGACCGATGCGGATCTCTAGCTCCTCTTGCACGTAATCTAGGAATTTTTGTTTCTGCTCTTCTGGCATCGCCGAGAGCCCCATTTCTTGCAAAAATTGTTCGTCGAATTGCATTTTCTATTCTCCTTATGCTTATTATAGCATATTATTTTCCAGTAGCACGCCAGACGTTGCAATTTGTCTTTTTAGCAGGACTTCCGCCGTAAAAAGCGTAGCCATAATCACCGTTACCGCTACTCCGCCCTAGATTAGCTTGATACCAAAGATGTTTTGATCCCTTTTTCCCACCGTAAATCAAGATATGGTTGTTATTTTTGAAAGCAAAGATATCTCCGCGCACCGCTTTTGACGGAGAAACTTTTTGCCATTTTTTGGAACTCTTTGCGTGGGAGTTAGCTCCAGTGACAGAGTATGGAAATTTCTTGTCGTATCCAGTGGATCTGACAACTGCAGCGGTAAAGACGCTACAGGACACACCTTTGGTGTATTTGTACTGTAGTTGGTTTTTAGGGAATTTGATCGTCTCACTAATGGCTTTTTTATAAGCTGGGGTTGGCTTGCCGCCTTTTTGTTTGTGGTTTTTAGTGGGCGACCCTAGCGGCCAGGCAAGTAATTCAGCGGTTTTAGCTATTCTTTCGGCGATGGTCTTCTCGTTACAGATACCAGCTTCTTTTGCTACTTTGGCGGCATTTTTTAGGCAGGTAGCGTCACCTTTATTCGCCCCGGAATTACTGGAGCTAGAAGAGTTAGTCTTAGAATTGGATGTGGACGAGCTATTATTCTTTGCGGCTTGCTTTTTGGCGGCTTCTTGTTGTTTGATGTTGGCTAATTCTTGGTCGGAGACGGTGGCACATTTTTGGTCATTGTTTAGATGGCCGCCGGGGAGTAAGAATTGGGCACCAACGTAGAGTGTCACATACATAGCTATCCCTATAATGATCTGAAACATACGATGTTTGGCTTTTCTGGTCTGCTCTTCGTTGCCTCCGGCGGTGAGATATTTAGTCCCTACAATAGTAATACCGATAGCGGCTAGGATGCCTATCCCCATGGTCATAAAGTCTAGTATAGTGTTGAGGATAGTATATACACCACAGCCTGAGCCGTCGTCTTTGAGGTTACCAAAAAAGACTGTCTCAGTGATGCTACTTGAGTCCGCATCGGCAGCCATGACTGGAAAAACGACTACAAGACTCGCTACAAGGAGTAGCATGATAGGTGCAAGCTTTTTTATGCCTTTATGCATACAATCATTATACCATGAGTAGAATCATAGCGTGCGTTTCTTCATCTCGCGGGTAAAGAATACGAGGCGGTCGCCAATCTGCAGATCAATCTTTGAACTGGTCTTAAGAGCAAGGCCGCCAGTCTCTCCAGCGATAAGCTCTTTAGCATCAATCTTCTCTTTTTGGACGGAGGTAACTTCGGCTTCGCCGAGGAATTTTTTGTTACGAATGATGCGAACAAGATATTCTGGGCGGACGTTGCCTTCTAAGACTTCGCCACCAGCGATGATACTAGTCTTTTCTGTACGGAAGACACCGAGTACTTTGAGCTCACCCTTATCTTCTTCGACCACTTCAGCGTCAAGGAGGTTTTCCATCTCGTGCTTGGCATCATCTAATAGTTCATAGATAACTTTGTAGGTACGAATTGGGACGTTGTCACGGGCGGCCATCTTGCTGATATTGATTGGGACTGAGACATTGAAACCGTAGATCACGGTGTTCTCACCAGCAGCCATGTAGACATCGTTCTCATTGATATCGCCGACTCCAGTGCTGACGATATTGAGAGTGACTTCGCCCTTAGTGTCTATCATCCTAAGGCTATCTACAACAGAGGTGACAGAACCAAGCACATCGCCCTTGACGATCACATTGAAAGTCTTAGTGTTATCAGCGACATTCATCATACGAAGAAGGTCGGTACTGGTAACGTTGGTGTCGGCGGATTCGTTGGCGACGGCCTGCGCATTAAGTAGGGCCATCTTACGAGCGGTCTTTTCGTCTTTCGCCTCGGTGAAACGGTCACCGAAATTCGGGAGTTCTTTGAAGCCGGTAATGGTGACTGGGGTAGATGGGGTAGCTTTGCCTTTAGGCTTGCCTTGCCAGTCTAGCATGGTGCGAACCTTGCCATAAGTGGAACCAGCGACGATAAATTCGCCTGTCTTCAATTCCCCACCAGTGACTAGAAGATTTACCACTGAGCCTTTGCCGGTCTCCATATGAGACTCGATCACAAGACCTTCAGCTGGGATATCAACATCGGCTTTTAATTCCTCGAGGTCGGCAGTAAGCAGAATCATATCGAGAAGTTGATCAAGATTTTGATTCATCTTAGCGGAGATTGGCACCATGGTAATATCGCCGCCCCATTCTTCAGGCTGAAGACCGTGTTGGCTAAGGTCGGCCATAGTGCGTGGGATATCTGCACCTTCACGGTCGATCTTGTTGATAGCGACAATGATCTTGGCGTTGGCAGATTTGGCGAAATTGATAGCCTCGACAGTTTGAGGCTTAACACCATCATCGGCTGCTACGACAATTACTACGATATCGGTAAGCATGGCGCCATGTTGGCGGATAGCGGCGAAAGCTTCGTGCCCCGGGGTATCGAGGAAAGTGATCAATCTATCGTCGTGTTTTAATTGGTAAGCGGAGATATGCTGAGTGATACCACCGGCTTCTTTTTCTACAGTCTTTTTATGAAGTAAGGTGTCTAGAAGCGTAGTCTTACCATGATCGACGTGGCCCATTACAGCGACGACTGGAGGCCTAGTGACAGCTTTGTCTGATAGTTCACGACGAAAATCGGATGTCTTGGTGGATGTATTTTTACGCTCTAGTTTAACATTTTCAAGGCCAAGCTCATCGATGATGATGGAAGCGGTCTCGAAATCTAAACGCTGGTTAATGGTGGCAACGATGCCGTTTTTGAATAGTGTACCAATTAATTCGGTCACAGAAAGGCCTAGAGCTTTACTTAGCTCGTCGACGGTAATAGAACCAGCAATCTGAATCGTCTTCTCTTCCATCCTTCTCCTTTCTGTGTTTTATTGCAAACAAAAAATGAATTATCTCATCTAATTTTATCACATTTTGGAAAAATATGCTATAATAGATGTATTCCCGGGTAGCTCAATGGTGGAGCAAGAAGCTGTTAACTTCGAGGTTGCTGGTTCGAGTCCAGTCCCGGGAGCCAATTATTCAAGTTGGAAAGCGCCATCTCGGCGTTTTTTCGTGCTCGCTCATCCATTAGATGCACTTCGGCAAGAGAAAATACCGCCTTGCTGGCTTTTTTCTTCGGAATTTATAGCGATGCGATAGCAAAATCCTAGTCCAGTCCCGGGATTCGAGTGGCAATTTTATTTGAGATTCCGCCAGGAGCCATCTGGGGCGAGATTAGTGCGAAGTTGATGGTCGCCAATCTCTGTATATACGCCTGCTGGATGATAATAATCATCGTGATAAGAGAAGGCATGGGAATAAGTGCCGCGCTCTGCGTCCTTCCAGAAATACATGATGCCGTGCTTCAAGTCGCCGAATTGTGGCATTTGAGATTCGTCGGAATCATATTCGACGTAATCAAAAGTGACATAGAATACACCATCTTCATCTGAAATGCCATACCCAGTAGCTTCATTGACCGTAGACTTATCATCGTTAATCTTTTGATCACGAACATGCTCCTTAATAAGGTTGTCAAAAACCGCAAGTTTGGCGGCGTCCAATTTACCTTGTGGAGTAAAACGAGAAATGCCATACGCAGAAATTCCACAAACTACTAGTAGCGCTAATGCTAGGACCGCAACGATCCAAGTGGATGGACGGCGTAATACGTGTTTGGTGTCTACGCTTTTAGTTTTTTGAGAATAGCTCTTCCCTTTGACTTTAGTAGTCTTGGTGACTTTTGTTGGCATAATTCCTCCTTATGCTTACATTATAGCATAAGCGGTTTGGCTATAACTAAGTCGACTTATATTATGCAAAAAGCCACTTGAAGAGGCCAAGAGAGACCAGGAGCATGATAATACCTGCTACTAGTACGCCAGAGATAATGGCGACCATGGTCTTTTTAAAATCTAGGTTCAAGATACTGGCAGCAAGAGTGCCGGTCCAGGCACCCGTACCGGGGATCGGGATTGCTACAAAGAGAAACAGCGCAAAATAGGTACCGTAGTCGCCGGCTTTTTTGAGTAATTTCTGGCCGCCTTTCTCTCCCTTTTTGAGACAGAAGTTGCAGAATTGTTTAAATGGTTTCCACTTGGTCTTGGCGCCCCATTCTAGAACTTTGCGAGCGAAGAAGTAGATGATCGGTACCGGGATAATATTGCCAATGATAGCTACGAGCAACACTAGCCATTCAGGTAATCCTAGGTCCATGCCAACAGCTACTGGGATGGCGCCACGGAGTTCCACCAGTGGCACCATTGAAATCAATAAGACTACGAGTATCTTCCAAAACATCTTATTTCTTGGACTTCTCTTGTTTTTCTAGCTCACGGAAAGCGACTTTGCCGATCTTAGTCTGAGGTAATTTGTCGCGGAATTCGTAGGCTGCAGGCAAGGCATAGATTGGAATATTGCGCTCTAGGAGGGATCGAATTTCACGTTCGATACGCTTCCCTGGTTTGTAACCTGGTTTTAGGACGATAAAGGCCTTCGGCACTTGACCCTTGTGCGGGTGGTCAATACCAACGACCGTCGAGGTGAGCACGGCTTCATGCGAGTTGATGATGGACTCTAAGTGGGTCGGGTAGATGTTGTAACCAGATGAGATAATGATCCGCTTGAGACGCTGAGCGAAGTAGACTAAGCCATCCTCACCGATATAGCCGATATCTCCAGTATGAAGCCAGAGCTTGCCATCGTCGTGCTGGCGCAAAGCCTGCGCTGTCTCGACCTCATCACCGAGGTACCCCATCATAACAAGCGGGCCACTAATGCAGATCTCACCTTCTTTGCCGTCTGGGAGGGCTTTAAAGGTATCATTCTGAACAATCTTGAAGCCGGTATCTGGGAAAGGTACACCGATGATGCCATCCGCAAAGGCATTCTCTGGTGAAAGACAGACTGCGCCAGAACCTTCGGTGAGACCATAACCCACACGGATCTTGGCCTCTGAGCCGTGGTTCTTGAGAAATTCATTTACTTTGTCACGAAGAGTCTGGTTAAGAGCATCACCACCACAGATTACAGCTGTAACTGACTCGAGGTCGTTTTTCTTGAGTTTAGTATTGATTAAGGCTTCAAAGAGTGTCGGCACGCCAACAATGAAACTAGGATTATTCTTCTTGATGATATCAGCGAATTGTTTATGGGAGAAGGCCGGGATCAAGATACAACCCATACCTTTGCAGAGAGGCGTATGAATACAGATACCTAGACCAAAACAATGAAAGATAGGTAGGATCGATAAAACAGTAGCACCTGGCACAACTTGACGGATCATAGTGGCATCGCAAATCGATTCAGCGTTAATATTATTATTAGTGAGCATGACTGCCTTCGGGGCACCAGTAGTACCACCTGAGTACATGATCACTGCTAGATCAGCGCCACTGCGTTCCTCGTGATAGTTCCCTTGGTAAAAATAGGAGTTAGCGATAAAATCTTCCCAGAGCACCACGCGACCGTCGTTCATCGGTAGACGGACTTTTTTAACGTGGAGCAACTTGTACATACGTTGCTTGAGAAATCCGAGACCGTCAGATGGGCGAACTACAATAATCCTCTCTAGACCAGCGGTGTCGCGAAGCTTGTAGATTTTATCGAAGACTGCATCAATGACTAAGACATATTTAGACTCAGCGACTTTGATGTAGTATTCTAATTCTTTTTCAGAGGAAAGTGGGTGCACCATATTACAAATGGCCCCAACCATATTGACCGCATACACCATAGTGATTCCCTCTGGGGTGTTTGGCATACAAATGGTGACTCTATCGCCCTCTTTTACACCATAATTCTTGAGGGCACGGGCTGCTTTTTCGATTTTCTTGACAAAGTTTTTGTAAGTAACTTTATGTCCATAATAGATGTAGGCGGTATTGTCTGGCCACTTTTCGGCCGACTGCATGACCATGTCGACCATAGAACAATCTGGATAATCGATAGTAGAAGGGATATTCTCTTCTTGATAATATTTAAGCCATGAGGCTTTTTCTATATGCTTCTTTTTCACAAAAAAACTCCTTATGATGATTATATCATAAGGAGCTTAATTTTGACCATTATTTGGCAATGGAAAGAGAGATCTTGCGACCTTCCTTGTCGATATCGAGGACTTTGAAGCTCTTACGCTCGTTTAGAGTGAAGATCTTCTCTGGATCAACATCGGAACCTTCGCCAAGCTCGGATACGTGTACTAAAGCCTCTACCGCTGGGCTGATCTGTACGAAGGCGCCAAATGGGGTGATACGAGTGATGGTTCCCTCCACTTTCGAGCCTTTCTTAAGACCTTCTACCTCTGAGATCCATGGATCTTCTACGAGTTGCTTCATAGAGAGCGAGAGGCGCTCTTTATCGATAGCGATGATTTTAGCCTCGATAGTATCACCAACCTTGACATAGTCAGATGGGTTGTTGACGCGTTCCCAGGAAATCTCGGAGATGTGGATAAGGCCTTCGATGCCGTCAACGTTAACAAATACGCCAAAATCTACTACGCCAGTGACGACACCCTTGACTACATCGCCAATCTTTAACTCAGCAAAGCGCTCAGCAAGACCATCTTTGATGGCTTCTTTCTCTGAGAGGATCAACTTGTTTTCTTTCTTGTTGGCATCGAGGATACGAGCTCGCATCGGCTTGCCTACAAGAGAGTTGAGACGCTGAAGAATCTCATCTTTGTCAGAGGAGCCTACTCTCGGATAGTGCTCAGCTGATAGCTGGGATACCGGCATAAAACCGCGGATGCCTTCGTATTCTACGAGAAGACCGCCACGATTAGCGTCAAATGGAGTAACTTCAACTACTTCACCGCTTTCAAGCTTAGTATTGATCTCATCCCAACCCTTATCTTTGACAGCCTTACGGAGACTGAGTAAGACATACCCGTCTTTCATCTCAGACTCGATCACTGAGGTAGTGACTTCATCGCCGACGTTGAGGTTGCGTGCGAAGGATGCTTCACGACGAGGGACCAAACCAACGCCTTGGGCGCCGAGGTCGATCAAGATTTCATGTTTTTTGACGGAGAGCACTGTACCCTTGATAGTGTCACCTGCGTTGACCTTTTTGACGGAGTCTGCGTTTTGCTCAAGCAGCTCGTCCATAGTTAATTTAGTGGCTTTTGCCATGATTAATATTATTCCTTTCTTGAGCCCATTCAATGAATATCGACGTAATTGGGAACCTATATTAGGGGGCTCCTAACGCCGTCGATACCGCCATTGAATGGACTCAAATCTTGTTTAATTATAGCAAATAACTGTGATATAATCAAGATATGTATCTTTGTATTGATATTGGAGGAACTAAGACTTTGATTGCACTATTCACTAGGGGCGGTCGTGTGGTCAGAAAACGGAAATTTAGCACTGCTCAAGGTTCACAGACTTTTTTAAGAGATCTTGAAAATAACCTAATGGATTTCAAAAAATGGCGGGTGCGCTCGGTCGTAGTAGCAATACCAGGGCTTGTACAAAAAAATTATTCAGTTCGATTTGGCAACCGAAAATGGGATAATATTAATCTGTTAGCGCCCATAAAAAAATTATTCGACTGTCCGATCTATTTTGAAAACGACGCGAATCTGGCATGTCTATATGAATCATATAGACTACCTGGTAAGACGGTCTTTTTGACATTCTCTACCGGAATTGGTGGCGGGATCGCGGAGCATAACCGAATCGCTCCAGAATCTAGCGAGTTTGAACCTGGTCATAAGATGTATTTTTATGACGGCAAGGTGAAAGAGTGGGAGGATATCGCTGCGGCAAGTGCACTAGAGGCGCACTATCATGTGGACATGGCTACTGATCTTAGGAAGAAAGAACAGTTACAAGAGATCGCTACGCGCGTTTCTCTGGGGTTACCAGATATCATCCGCAAATACCGACCAAATACTATCGTACTGGGTGGTCCACTTGGTAAGATTTTTAAATTATATTCTCAGTATCTGCCAAAAGATCTAAATGTCAAATTCCGAAGACCAAAGCGACCGACGGAATCAGTGATCTACGGATGCTATCGCTTTGCTAGACAAAAGGAGCGGGAGTGATTCCCTCTCCTGTTGATTTCAAGAATTCTGCGGCGCAAAATGGTTACGATAAAGATAAGATTGATTTTTTCCTAGCCGTCATACAAGATTATCCGGATTTTAGGTTCAAAGTAGGTAAGAAATTCGCCTTCCGGCCACCACGGACTATCATTGTGGGGCCATCAGAGCCATTCTCAGAGCTTTTGTTTTTACATGAGGTCTCTCACGCTCTTTGCAAGCATAAGAGCTTTAAAATGGACGTAGATAGGCTCAAAATGGAAAATGAGGCCTGGGGTAAGGCAAGAGAGCTCGCCAAGAAATATGGCTTAACAATGGATGAAGAAATGATTCAGGAGGAACTTGACACATATAGAGACTGGCTACATCAGAAGTCGCGATGTCCAAGGTGTGATCTTACACGATATCAAACTCCAGACGGGATCTATCATTGCCCAAGATGTGAGATGTTGGAACAAAAAAGAAGCTAGAGTGGTGCAGATGTGTTTTTTAAGTCTTTTGGCCTAGTATGAGCACAATTGCACGATTCTAGCTTCTTTATCTTATTTAAGCCTTTTTCGCAGGGCCACGACGAGAAATACGACCGCCTTTGGCGCCAGCTACACGAGCTAAGGCAGGGTTAGCAGCGAAGCCACCAGTGTGACCATTCTGGCCACCTTTTTTACCAATACGAGCATAGAATTCTTTGCCGTATTTGGCCTTGTTTGTAGCAGCAGCTTTCATGCCACCAGCTTTGGTTCCAGCCATTCTAGAACTCCTGTTCTGCCCACCAAATTCTTAAATTAATAACACCACCGTCAAGGTGAATGTTTTGATTATAACATACCGCTTAAAGTTTGTCAATATGCTAATTCTAAAAAATGTGTTTTAATATTTTTAAGATTCCCGAACATGATTTTCCAAAGTTTTGAACAATTTGTGGAAAAAAAGTATTGACATTATGCATTTAGTGAGATAAAATAGAGGTAGTTTTAAGTAGATTAAACTGCGAGGCTACTTAAAATTCATGTATGACCTGGAGAAGCACCCCCAAAATAGGGGTGTTTCTCTTTGTGATATAATTATTCTATGGAATTTAAAGACGTAGAAGAGGCTCATCAAAAATACAAAAGTAAGGCTACAAAGATCGTTTGGATCTCTGTTGGAATTGAATTTGTTTCACTAATCATCGCTATATTCGGAGGAATTTTATCAACCTTTGATATCTTCACAGCGATTTTTCTCGTAAGTACATTTGTATTGACGCTCACAGTATTTTTGTTTCTCATTTTTGCAAAAAAAGAATCTGAGGTATATCATTCAACTTATAAAGCCTATTTCGTCGAAAAGAACCTTCAAAAAGTCTTTACCAACCTAAAATATAACCACGGACTAGGGTTGTCCTCGACGGTGCTTGCCGCAACGCGAATGATTAATACTGGTGATAGGTATACATCTAATGATTTTACTACTGGTAAATATAAAGATGTTGCCTTTACTCAGGCTGACGTGCATATTGAGGTGAAGAATAGGGACAACGATGACAATACTTATTACTCCACTATCTTTAAGGGGCGCTTCATGATCTTTGAATTCCCAAAGAAATTCAACTTTCGCCTTGAAGCCGTAGAAAAAGGTTTTGGTGCTAATATCGTGCCAAAAGAAAGATCTCAGGAAGGGCGTAAGTTCGAAAAGATTGAATTTGAATCTTCGGAGTTTAATAAGATCTTTAAGACCTATGCCGAAGACGGATTTGAGGCTTTTTATCTCTTGGATCCGGCGTTTATCAACAATATGTTAACGCTTGCCGAGCAATATTCGGGTAAGCTTCTTTTAGGTTTTACTGATAATATGCTTTTAGTCGGACTAAAGGATGGTAAGGATGCATTTGAACCGCCGAATGTATTTAAGAAGCTTGATGAGAAGACTGAAATCGAGAAAGTATCAAGAGATATCAACCTGATTACAAACTTCGTCGACACACTTAAACTCAACAACAAACTCTTTAAATAATATGCTACAATAAAGCTATGATAGAGATCAAAAATGTCCGCAAGAAATACGGCGAAAAGTATGCTTTGGACAAGGTGTCATTTGATGTCAAAGAAGGTGAGATCTTCGCTTTTATCGGCCATAATGGCGCCGGCAAGACCACCCTGATCAAAGCAATGTGTGGGATATTGAATTTTGATGAAGGTAAGATCTTAATCAACAAAAAGTCTATACAAGATGACCCAATCGCTTGCAAAAAGATAATGGCTTACGTGCCAGATGATCCGGCGTTGTATGAAGATATGAAAGCGATCGATTACATTAATTTTGTTTGTGATATGTATGACGTGCCGACAGAAGTGAGAGAACGCAATATCCTTAAGTACGCTAAGATGTTCGGGATGGAAAATGAGCTGTCTAATGTAATCAAGTCATTTTCTCATGGTATGAAGCAAAAGGTCGCCTTGATTGCGGCGCTTTCGCATGAGCCAAAGGTATTAGTAATGGACGAGCCATTTGTGGGGCTCGACCCAAAGGCAATATACGATATGAAAGAGGTGATGAAAGAGATTGCTAAACGGGGTGGTACCATCTTCTTCTCTACTCATATCCTAGATGTAGCCGAAAAATTATGTGACAGAGTAGCTATCGTCAAGCAAGGCAAAATCGTGAAAGTCGGCGGTATGAAAGAGATCCGTGGCGATAAATCACTAGAAAAAGTATTCTTGGAATTAGAGGAAAAATGAGTAAGTTATCTTCCCTGCTTAAGGCGACTATGTCAGAGGGGATGCAGCTATTTAATTACCGTGCTAAGACTGAGCGATCAAGGCGCGTAATGCCGCTCCTACTGGCTGTTTTAGTTGGTGTCTTGATATTATTTAGTGCTAGCGCAATGATAGAGACGCTAAAAGAAGATGGGGCCGAGTCGGCAGTTATATCAATCTATGCTTTGATCACGGCAATGATCATCCTGATGGAAGGAATCTACAAATCAGGAGATCTCTTGTTTAAGCCGCGAGATAATGATGCACTTCTAGCAATGCCAATCAAAAAGTCTCTGATAGTAGCTGTTAGGATAATAAAATTCTATGTTTTTGAACTACTGTATTGTCTGATTTTTTTGCTGCCAGCAATGATCGCCTATGCGATAAACGTAGATGTAGAGCCTTCTTATTATCTTGTTGCTGCAACTGCGCTTGTTCTCATGCCCATAATACCTATTGCAATCTCGTGCGTGATTGGTGTAATCATATCGGCAGTCTCCGCCAGGTTTAAGCACAAGACTTTTTTGCAGATACTTTTATCTTTTGTTTCCCTGTTTATCTTTGCAATATTCATCTTGATGATGAATACGGCGCCAGACTTCGATGGAGCTGTAAAAACGGCGATGATTGATAAGGCCGCTTCCTTTTATTATCCAGCGTCTGCACTGGTGAAGCTAGTGACGAACTTTAATCTTTGGCAATACATTGTATTTGTGATGGTGCATCTAGCCGTGTTAGCTGTGACGATCGCAGTGATCAGTCAATCCTATTTCCAGATCGTCAATCGCTTAGGTACGATCAAGCGAGGTAGCGTTAATCGTAGTGCCTATCATTTTACGAAACGTAGCCAGGTCTCTGCGATGGTTCGGAAGGAATTGACTAAATACTTTAGTACCCCTGTACTACTGATGAATACTGCGATAGGCCTGGTACTATATCTCGTAGCTACGGGCGCACTTTGCATCAAATATGATGATTTCGTCGGTTCTTTGATCTCTTCAACAGAAGACTTTCCTCTGACCACTGAAGCAATCCACTCACTGATGCCGAGTGTGGCTTTCGGTTTAGTGGCTTTTGCTAGCTTAATGACTTTTATCACGGTGACGATGCTTTCACTCGAAGGTAGAGCCTTTAATCAGCTCAAATCAATGCCGATTAGTGGACTAAAAGTCATTATGACTAAGGTGCTCGCTGCAATGCTCTTAATCGTACCAGTAACAGCTATCGGTACTATTATAATGATGTTTAGATTTCAGTTTGGCTTAGTTGAAAGTCTCTTAGTACTAGTGGCTGTGGTAGCAATACCATTAGTTACTGAGTTAATTGGGATTCTGATTGATTTAAAATATGCCAAGTTTGATGCTGAAAGTGATGCAGTGGTCGTCAAACAAAGTGCAGGAGTACTGGTAGCTACTTTTCTTGGTCTAGGCATGGTACTCTTTACGATATCCCTATTGTTCGCCTTAGTATTTATTACTGGACAGACGGTAGGGTTGTTGATTATGGATGCTATCTTTGTGATAGTGTCGCTGTTCTTATATTTTGCGGTGGCAACTAGGGGCGCAGAAAAATACGCCAAGCTTATGGCATAAAAAAACGCCTAAAGGCGTTTGGTGGGGATATGTGGACTTGAACCACAGACCTCGTCATTATCAGTGACGCGCTCTAACCAGCTGAGCTATATCCCCGAATGTTAAGTGGTCGACTTTTACTGGCATAAAAGTCGTCAGCTACTTGAAAAGTGAACAAGTTCACTTTTCACTCGGCTCTTACCATGGTGGAGTAACAGGGACTCTAACCCTGGACCTCCGCCTTGCAAAGGCGGCGCTCTAAACAGCTGAGCTATTACCCCATATCAAATTTTAGATGTACGTATAGGACCTAACATTCCCACGTCTATTATCATATCAAATTATGCGAAAAAGTCAACAAGGAAAGCCTCCGACAAGAGCCGGAGGCATGAGATGGGATGGGTTTAGATGCCCGAATCGAGCCACGGGAACTTCTTCCCTCTCGAATCTTGAGATGCGACCTCAAGCATGGCGAAGACAGGACGAGTGATCTCTGGAGGAAATCCTGCCATTCTTGAGAACATCTGGACCCCCCAGGCGTCTGCTGCCGCATCAGAACCGGCTAATTCGGCGTAATATAAGTCCTTGTCAGTAGGAGTTGCTTTTGCCGATATGCAGCCGTAGATACCGTGTTCTTCCAGTATCAGATGGGTCAGCACTGCTTCCAACTTATCCAAAGCGTACAGGGCTTGAGCTGGATGAGACGAACGCTCCTGAAAAGCTTTAAATAACTCAAACAGTTCTCTCCTATCGTTGAAACCGTAGGCGGTCAGAAGCTGTTTGAATGCCTCCAGCTCAGCCTTATCTTTCTTGTCATGAAGCGGGTTGCCGTCGTCAGGAATGTCTCCTATGATCGTCTCGCCGGTATCATGGCACAGAGCAGTTGTGATTATCATCCAGATATCCAAAGACATGACGTAGGTGTTCTCCTCACCAAAATACCCTGGAAAGTTGCTCATGAAGGCTGAGGCTAGCCAAGCAACTTTGGCCTGGTGCTCCAGGATAGATTCGCTCCGACGCGAGAAGGTCGAACTGAGGTTCAAAGTGTCATCTGTGATCTTTGCTGCACCGACCAACTCAAATCCTTTACGGATGACGGATGCGCCACGTGCGTAAATCTTGTAACCGTCCCAAATCCTTTTACATGGATATAAATATTCCACGAAAATCACCCCCTTTTTAATGTACTCCCGTCTATAGCTATTGTATCATATGTTCTAGTTAGGGACTACAGCTTGTATCAATCGTGGAGAGTTTATACTCTATTGTGTAAGCCGATAAGTCTATAGGTATAGAGTCTATGTACTCAGCGATGAGTTTTTTATCATTTTCAATATCACAGTCTTCCATATCGGCATAGATGGTCTTGGAATCTTCGTTTATGCTAAGGTAAAATCTGAGTGTAGGATCCCAATCATCATGTTCGCGCACGACCTGGTACGGGAAATAGGTGGTGATAAGATTAGGATCAGTCGTCGTAACGTTTCCGTACGGATCTTCGCGCGTGGTGACCGTATACTCCTCGCCATTTTCATCAATGTTGACCTCTGTGGTGATCGTGTATCCATTTTCGTCGACATATGTCTCATTGACTGCAGAGCCGTTTTCCTCCATATCACCGGAGTCGCTAGAACCAGTTGGCAATGAGGCGACATACGAGATGATAATGCCTATGATAACTAGCAATATAATCCCTAGGATTACGACGGCCTTTTGTTTGGTCGTGGTGTTATGTATCAGATAATAGAGTTTGCTTCTCTTTTCCATTTATAGGTCCTCCGCGCAGACCACGTCAACGCCATTATTGGTCACATAATTGATTTGATAATCTTGTATCTTCGGAATGGTCTTTAGATAGTCTTTGGCTTTTTCTCTATATTCATCGGCATTGCTACATGGGTTTAACACAACAGTAATAGTGTGAGACTGCTCATCTCCATCTATATAGAGTTCGTGTCCAGCGTAAGAGTACTTATCTTTATATGGCGATTCTATAATGTATGGTAAATATAAGCTTAATGAATAGCTGTCATTATACATGCCGTAACAAACAGTTTCTTGGTATTTCATTTCGCTGATTGGTGGACAATCAATTACAACATCGTCGTAATATTCATCTTTGTGTCCATCTTTAGCCCAACCGATAGTGACTTTGTATGTCTGTTTAATCGAGTCAATATCAATGAGAAATTCGGCAGAAGTACCAAATTCGTGTTCTGTCTCGACGTAAGTTCCTTCGCGGATTACGACGTCATTGATCACACTTTTATCGACTGTGTTGGACTTTTGACTAATGAGATCCCAAAGGGTTTCTTTGAAAAGATCAATATTCTCCGATGGTATATCTGTGGCAATGTTATCTTCTGGTTCTTCTATTGCAATTCGCTCTTTCGGCTGAGTGGCACTCTGAACAGTAACTATCATTATGATGATAACGATAGCTTGGACTAAGACAAAAGCACCTATCTTTTGGCCCTTGGAAAGGTTTGCGTTTAGCGATCGTAGAGCGTTATACATCAGAAAGGCCTCCAGTTTTTAATACGCTGTTTAGATTAGTAAATGTATATTTACCGCTCGTAAATGTAGAAAGATCCTTTTCTTTGGCATGAATAAAGTCAAGGCCCGAGCCACAACCTGCTTCACCAATGATGACTTTTTTGCGTGCAGTATCAACGCCGAGTACAATGCCAGTATGTCCACATGGAATACCACCTGGACATATAGTTACCCCTTCTGGCACACTAAATACAGAATAAGCGCTAGGGGTTTTACTTGTTGATAAGCCATAGAACTTCGCTACATTTCCAGCTACATCTTTTCCATGACCAGTTGGTCCATCCGTCCACTTCTTGTTGGCATATTTATTAACAAAATATCTAACAAATGATGGACAGTTATTGATCAAATGGCCCTTACAGCCTGCGTTGATTAGATATTTTGATCTGGCTTCGCCATTATTGTCCCATAATCCGCGATATTCTGTCATGACAACCTTCTCGGCCTCTTCTACAGACGTAAATCCTCCATCCTGCAGAGTACCGTCACCACTGTCACTGCCCCCTACGCCACCACAAACATTGCAACCTGTGGCATTGCTACCGCTGTTATTATTCTTGTTACGAAAAACTCGTATTTTAGTCCACGTAGAGCTGGCGATATTGGTAGCGGGCTTCACGACACCAAACTCTGTGCAATAGCTAGCTTGCACTAGGTGGCCTTTGCCGTTTGAATCGACCGCGTAGATGCCGGTATGGCTCGGTCCATTTGCGCCATAAAATATTAAGACATCACCAGATTTATATTCTTCGGTAGACTTAGTATCATTCATTTGGACTTCTTCCCAATTAGGATTACTTTCTAGATATGGCAGGGTGCCAGAATCGACTGGTCCAAAGTCAAAATCTGGGTCTACGCCGGAATGCCTCACAGCCGTAGCAACGAAGCGGTCACAACTCTTACCACCTGAATAATCACATTTTGCTGTTTTTGCTTGTTGTTTATCCTGTGCAGCCTGAGGTAGTGATTCAAAGTATTTGGTGAATTTATCCGTGGCTTTCTTTTGATAGACATCTTCTGATGTACCTTCTGGCCAGGCGAGTTCAATAGCGCTGGCTCCGATGTTGCCATTTCCTTTACCTGCTATAGTGGCGGAACCGGTCTTTGCGGAAGAAGCAGTCTGCATGTTGCCAGTAACGGATACGCCTGTATTAGAATTGCTAGCATGGGTTGCACGAATAATATACACTTTTCCGCCAGTGCCATCGTATTTTGCGATGTGGCCAAAGGTATGGCCGTGAAGAGACGCCTCGGCTATGTATAGCTCACCCGATGCATCCTCTACTACCATCCATGAGTGGGTTGAGCTATTGAAGACATCTCCTCCTTTTAGCGAGGACTTCTGGTGATCCCATTCGATCACCTCCCATAGGTCACTGTGATTTCTGGCGTAATTCACTTGCTCAAACCCGCCTACGGACAATGATCCACTAAAATGTGGGTCGTACCCTGAATATCTAATGACAGTAGCAGTGAAACCGCAACAGTATGCTCCATAACGCCAGCTATATATACCCGTGTTGTCTAATGTATCATCGTTCCCACTGTTTTCTGACATCTTTGTTTCAACCCATGCCTTTTGGAATGCGGCGTTACCAGAACCTGTACCTGGGAAATCAACGGTTTGTCCAGGAGACGTGAGGGCGGATTCTAACACTTTACCTCGAGCGAGAGTATATTTTTCTTCTGGAGTGTCTAATGGCCAAGCTAGGGCTGCACCAGTAGCATTGATATTCATACTGCCAGAGTTAAATGGGTCACAAGACGGGGCGGATGAACCACCTTTGGCGCGAATGATTATTTGCTTATCATAATGCTTGTATTTCTTGCCGATCGGATCTGACACACGGCCCCATCGTTTACTCGTGTAGCCTGCCTCTACCTTCCAGAGTTTTCCATCTATGTCAGCAACGATAAGAGCATGATTACCGGTACCTCCCCCACCACCATGACCAATTATGATGTCGCCTGATTGAAGTTTTGAAGTATCTCCATCTTTAAAATCAATGACTTCCCATTTATCAGGGTTTTTCTTGGAGTAACTTTCAATTCCAAGTGTTGCTTTTTTATTGGAGTAATTGGGGTCAACGTTCGAATAGCCAATAACTGTCTGCACAAAGTAACCACAATCTGGGCCATGGCTCTTGTTCTCTTCGGTCGTACCGAGCGATTCCCAAGCTTTTTCCATCGCTTCAGTGGGCTTTCCTCCTTTTTTCTTGTTATAGTCTGATGGTTTGGCATCATTCGGCCAAGCAAGATCGAGAGCGGTCTTGGCGATCTTCTCGGCATTTGCGGAAGCGTTGGATGAAGAACTTGACACGGTGGCACTGGGTTGCGAAGATGGCGCCTCAGCCGCATCATCATCGGGCACAGCTGCGGAATCGTCAGGATTAACCATTGAGCCATCGCAGGTTATGGCTTTGTAGGCTGTGAACGTGCCCCAACGTTCGTCTTTTGCGGTCGCAGACCATTTTCCGTCTGCTGTATAATTACCTATCCAGGCCGGGCTAACGTTTGGGCTTTTGGGATCTCTTTTTTCGTCGTATTTATTCATGACATAAGCAGAGCCTTCGGCTGGATTATCAAATCCTAGGGCTTTAGCCTTCTTTTCGAAGACAGCTCCATCCCCTGCACCGTTATAGTTAAAGAATAGTTGTTTAACACCTTCGTCTGTGCCAAGGTCTAGCCCTTTCCCGTAGTTTTCGTTAATTAGTTTCGCTACGATGTCGGTTTGTCTCTGGAATTCTTCGTCAGAGACCTTTCCAGCTGGTTTAAATGCATTGCCATTTTGACCTCCGCTTGTATATGAATATAGCTGATATATGCCTTGGCCGTTTGGTGGATTGCTTTGTTGAAGACCCCACTCACGATAGTGTAGCACGGCCAGGATCTGCCAAGGAAAACCATACTGGCTAGCTGCTTTTTCGTATATTGGCTGGTGATGATTAATGGTCTCCATTTGTTTTTCGTTAAAAACTTGTTCTCCAGCATAGTTTTCATTAGAGCCGCAAACCTCACTGCTCCCGCCACTTGTAGTAGTGGGACACTGTTGATAGAACATGATATTGTTAAGCGAGTATTCAGCTTCCTTTTCTTCGCCAATAGTGGAGGTAGCAAAGGCCATGCCGGAGACAGCGAAAGTTAAGCTGAGAATCAAGACTAGAGACAGCAATATTCTTTTTTTATTCATCGTTTTCTACCTCATCCTCAATATCTGCACCGAAGATTGGATTGTATTCGTAGTCGATACGATAATCTGCTGGATCGTAGCCCAGGTCTTGTATCTTCTTTTTAGCTTGTTCTTCATTGCCACCAGTGTTGTCCTCGATAGTGATGCAGATTACCTTGTCGCATTCTTCTATAGTGGTGTTCTCCCTAATACTGTACTGAGTATAATAAGCGAAATCCTCAGTGTATTCACTGACATCGATTGGAAGGTGATCATTGAGGCTAGCCATCTTTTTGTATTTCTTAATAAATACTTGTGCTTTAGCATCGTCTGGTGGTGCCACTTCTTCGAGTAGGTATTCGTCATCTGGGTGTGAGAGGTAATAATCGTAGCTGTCGTTAGTGTCCTTTAGATATGTATTAATCCTAACAAAACCATTTTTTTCTAGATTGATATCATATGAGACGGACTGCATGTTATCCATCGAGATCTCGACGCGATAGTGGCCAGGAGCTATATCATGTTGCGATAGATTGTCGTATTGTCGGCCATTTAGCTTGATAGTCGCATCGATTGGCGCAACTTTGATATCGATGGTAGCCGTTTTTGAAAAATGCGAAACAATAACACCAATCACTACGATAACGGCAACTATATTGGCACCTATGATTGCCGACAACACCTTATGGCTTTTGATAAAATTAAACATTAGTATCATTATAGCACATTGTGGCATAAGTGTGATATAATCGTGTTTATGAATTTTGAATATAGTATCGGTTGGGCAATAGGGGGTCTTTTGATCGCATTGGCCGGAGGGTTAATCGTACTTTTCTATAAGCAAATATCAGATAATATGGCGAGTGGCATCGCTTCATACGAGAAGGTGAAGTTGTTTGGCGTTATCACTATCGTGATTGGTCTAATCATCACCGCGAATCTTCACACCTTATTACTAGGTTGGTTGGTTAGCCTGATATTCGATAAGTAGTTTAGGGGCGAAAATTGTAGTAAACTACTCCGGGAGATAATGTGGCCCCTCTAGCTTTGGTTAGCTCTTTGATGGTGGTAAATTCGTAGCCCTGTTCACGCAGGGTGTCGATGAGTTTTGGCACGGCGTCGACAGAAGTGGGATAGATATCGTGCATCAGGATGATTGCACCGTCATGCACTTCGCTCATGGCGGTAGCAATGATGGTGTCTGGGTCCTTACTTTTCCAATCCTCAGTATCGACAGACCACAAGATCATTGGGCTCGTAACAGCTCGTCGGACATTGTCATTTATGTTGCCATAGGGTGGACGAGTATAGGCGGGCGAGTGACCGAGGATAGATTTGATCACTGATTTGGCTTGACTGATGTCGGCCTGTACGGCATCAGCAGGTATTCTGATCAGGTTTTGATGATACATAGTATGACTGCCGATCTCGTTCCCTTTCTTCTCGGCTTCCTTTATGATCTCGGGGTGCTTCTCTGCCATGTTGCCGAGCGTAAAGAAGGTAGCCGGAACGTCCTTATCAAAGAGGATTGTCAGAAGTCGTGGCGTTGTCTCTGGTGATGGACCATCATCAAAAGTAAGAGCGACAAGTTTCTTCCCGTCTAGAGTCCGCTTAGTAACGCGGACGTGATGACTCATCGGCGCAACTCGGGTTTTGTTAGAGGGGTCACCAACGCGTGAAATAGTGAGATCGCAGAGATCAGCGATCATCGCAACACCAGCTAGACATACTACAACTAATTTTAACCATGGGAATCTGATATCTAGACGCCTAAAGAATGATCTGCCTCGCGTACTCATACATTGCAATCCCTGCGGCAACGCCGACATTAACTGAGCGAGTAGAGCCAAAGCTCTCGATAAATCTAATTTCCTTAGCTTCTTGTAGTAGTTCTGGTGAAATACCGTTGTTTTCTGAGCCAAAGATAAGTGTAGTGTTTTTGCTGAATCTCTTTTCGCTTAAAGGCTCGGCGCGGTCGGTATTATTCTCGATGGCAACTAATTCTCTGCCCTCTTGGGTTTTGAGAAAATCGCTAATACTGGGGTGATGGATGATCTTAAGGTATTTATCTGTACACATAGCGCCACGTCGGTTGTACTTTTTCTTACCAATAATATGAACTACAGAGACGTTGAAAGAGTTTGCGGTGCGAACAATAGAACCGATATTAAAATCATGTTCGACATTTTCGATGGCGACTTCGAGCGGAGTGCGCTTCTGATTCAATAGATCAAAAACTTGTTCATTTGCCATACCTTTGTATTCATCGATGAGGTTTCTTGTATCCTCCATATCTGTATTATACCATGACTCCCCTGTTAACGCCGAAAAAAAGCCCGGGTGGTTAGTCCGGGCAAGAAAAGAAGACGTGAGTCCCTGCAAAGGTGGGTGGAACGAAAGGAGGGTAATCCACACCCCGTGGACTCGGCAGAACTTCTTATATACAAATGTACTATTTTAGCTGCTAGAGCTAATTTTAGATATTATATCACACTTTGCTGTTAGTGTCAATGCTTTTTTGTGCTATAATGTATCTATAGTTAAGGAGGTTTATGAATCTAAACGAATATCAGGTAGCTGCGGCAAAATATGATCTATCAGACAAAACTAGTGACCTCAAGGCAACGGGTTTCATTGAGAAAGTGCTAGGGCTAACTGGTGAAGCCGGCGAGACGGCGGACAAGATTAAGAAGATCTTACGAGATAAGGATGGGGCGGCATCTGACGAAGATCGTGAGGCTATTATGAAGGAGTTAGGAGATACGCTTTGGTACATCGCTTCAATAGCTCGTTATATGGACATTTCCTTGTCGGAAGTGGCTCGTATAAATCTAGACAAGCTTGAGAACAGATACCAGAGGGATAAAATACATGGCGAAGGAGATGTACGCTAGACTAACGATAAAAAAGACCGCTTTAAGCGGTCTTTTTGATGATAGCTGCAATAACTTTGACGCAGTTTAGTGATGCCTCGTCGACATATTTGTCGAATGCCTCCGAGTCTTCGTCGACTCCATCTGATATAGCCTTGATCATGATACACGGTCTGCCGTTATGATTACAGGTTCTGAGGATTCCTGCGGCTTCCATTTCACAGATGTCAGCGCCATATTCTTCTCTGAGAATACGCTTTGGTTCGCCGCCTGCGACAATCTTGTCGGCCGATGCACAGACGAATTCGTCTAATTTCACTCTTTTGAGTAACGTATCTGAAAGTGTGCTCCCAATTGGCTCTAAGAAGCGCCCTTCACCTGGATATTCGCCGACGCTGTAATGGCTTCCGCAAGTGATATCAAAGTCATAATGTACTACTTGCTTGACTATGCCTACCTTCTTGGCTGGGTGTTCTTCCGTGAGACTACCGGCAACGCCATAATTAAGTACTACATCTACGTCGTGTTTATCGATGAGATACTGCGTACTCATGGCAGCAGCAATCTCTCCTACGCCACTAGTGATGAGATACATCTGGCGATTGATGCCGAAATACCACATCGATACGTCAAAGACCTTTCCTATCTGGCTGAAATTTGGTTCTCCAAAAACCTCAAAAAAAGCATTCCTTTCTACTTTAGTTGCAACTACTATCCCAATCTTCATAGCTATCCCTCCCATAACTAGATATTAAAGTGCGATAATTTTATTTATTATATCATAATTTACATAAAAAGTCCAGCTTTAGGAGGTGATGTTATTTAGCTAGGAAGTAGCCCACTTTGCCTTATGGTAGTACTAGGTCCGGCTATAATAGAGGTTTTTTCAGTGCCATAGGTGATTGGCGCGCCATCCAATTTATATAATTCCCCGCCTGCTTCAGAAAGAATCAGTGCTCCGGCAGCATAGTCCCAGAGAGAAATCCTTGATTCAAAGTATAACCCCGCTCTGCCAGCAGCGACATAACAAATATCTAGAGCTGCTGAACCTTCTATCCTAATATCGATACATTTAGGCAGAATCGAATGAATCCCTTCTATCGATTCATCTAGTAGTTCCGGGTAATACGATGCCGTATTAGTTAAAACCAAGGAATTTGATAGGGGCTGATTCGTCGTTTTGATGGGTTTACCGTTTAAAAATGCTCCTTCTCCTAAGATGGCTGTAAACATTTCATCCCTATAGGGATCGTATACTATTCCAATATACGGTTTTTTGTCCTTAAAACAGGCGACAGAAATGCAACTGTGCCCCATATCTTTTGAGTAATTCATAGTTCCATCTATAGGGTCAATGATAAAAACAAACTCATTTTCTGGGAATGCTCCATCAGGAAATTCCTCTGAAAGAAATCCGGCTTCTGGGAGGATATTGGTAATAGAATTAATAATCTTATTCTGGTTATACAGGTCTACATCTGTAACGATGTCCTTACTAGAGGTTTTTGTACTAATATTGAGATCACTCGTACTACGATTTAACATATCATCGCCACACTTGCGAACGACTTTAGTGATTTCTTCCAATATCTTTTTCTTGTCCATTGCTTAATTATAGCATGCCTACTCACCCTGAGTATTAATTCGTAATACTAGATATTGGCGCCATGACGTCGGAGAGTGTCTCGAAAGTGACTAACATCGGATGGCCTCATTTGGGAGACAAGTTGGTTGATGTCGATTGTTGCGCCATGGTTGATGAGAGCGTCTAGATTTTCTGCGATATCGCGGTGCCTCATTCGGGAGACAAGCTGATTAATATCTGCGCCATGGTTGATGAGAGCGTCTAGATTTTTTTCGATACCACGGCTCCTCATTTGGGAGACAAGTTGGTTGATGTCGATTGTTGCGCCATGGTTGATGAGAGCGTCTAGATTGGCTACAATGTCTCTTGGCGTCATTCGAGAAACGAGCTGGTTGGCATCAATCGTTGCGCCGTGGTTGATTAGAGTGTCTAGATTGGCTACTATGTCTATTGGCGTCATTCGAGAGACGAGCTGGTCGGCATTAGAGCCGTGGTTGATTAGAGTGTCTAGATTGGCTACTATGTCTATTGGCGTCATTCGAGAGACGAGCTGGTCGGCATTAGAGCCGTGGTTGATTAGAGTGTCTAGATTGGCTACTATGTCTATTGGCTCCATTCGGGAGACAAG
>JAZQBP010000002.1:0-2770 GCA_045545815.1 Candidatus Nanosyncoccus sp.
TTAAAAGAATGAATGTGGTTAAAAATATTGCATAAAATTGGTATGCTAACTTAACAACCTAGGACAGTCCCGTGACATCTACTGGATTCTTCATCCCACATCGAAAGCAAGATCAACGTAATCGTCAGTCCTCCAGTAAACATCGTCGCTAATCCAGTGGATAGAGTACGAAGAAATACCATATCTGTTGCCTAAAGAACGCAGAAAGTAGTAATTATCACCAAATTTACGACTCGAGTAATTATAGACGGCTCTCATGGATTCGTAATCATACTCCGACTCTTCGCCTACTAAGAGTTTGGGGGCATATACGTCGCTGAATTCTTTGCAGAGATCTGCCTCCAGTTTGGCCACCGCGTCGTCTTTCGGCTCACCTTTCCAGCTATATACGGTTACACACATGCGCCAACCCCGGAAGAAGCGGTTTGGCTCCAGCAATTCTTGTTTGTATTTGGCCGTCTCTGTAGTGGTATATTCGTATTTGACAGGAGGGTTTAATGAATTATTCTTATACATCAGCGCAGCCGTTTGGGTCTGTGAGGTGATTTCTAACGAGCAATCGCGATACGGTTCGTCTACCGACCAGCAAACCTCATTAACCACTTCGTTGTCTTCAACCAGAAAAGCAGGAGCAATCGAGTGTTCAAACCATCCTTTGAATTTCGGCAGCGCACCCTTGTAAGTCCACGTTACCTTATTGCCGTTCGTTGTTTTTTCGGCTTGGAAATCGGGGCTAGGCTGCGACTGGCTAAGCAAGAACGACGTGCCTTGGGCAATACCAAAGGTGTTATTGTTCTTCTTATAGTCTACCTTGCATCTGTCCTTTAAATCAGAGTAGCCGGATGAACACCCCACGTAGCCAGAACCTGACTGATTGACAACAACAGTAGTTGGCGACGAGTTTTCGCCGGTCTCTGGTTTGGCGGCTACTAGCTTGACGCCGTCAGAATAGTATGAGCTGGCGCAATAAAGTTTCATAGAAGTGACGTATTGAGACAGGAACGAGCCATACCAATACTTAAAATCGCCGTAGTTAGATGTATAATACCAGTCTCTCTCATCTTCCTGTGGCTTGAATAGTCTATCATCTGCATATACAGTGCTATGTTTAAAGGCTACACTCTGCCTGACGTAATAATAGTCCTTATCCGAATCCTTGTCGTAAACACTCCAACTGCGAATCACCATATTCACGCGGTTGTAACAATGATGAAAGTCGTTTCGCTCGTCTCTGAAGTCGATGGGCTCGTTGAAGGTAAACTCCTCGGTGGCATCCATATTGAAGTTGATGGCGCTACTGCCATCGGCGCGAGTTATGGCGCGGTTTTTGGCTTGCTGCTTTTTAAAGTTCTTCTCGGTATTGTTCAGCCATTCGGCCGAGGCATCGGCTAGCACGCCACTTACAGCGTTGGTGCGCTGGTTAATAGTGGTAACGGGCTCGAGTTCGGTAGGACCTTCGTCGTCGTCGGTGTTTACGTAGGTGGTTATCTCTTCTTCGTGCGGCTGCTGCATGAAGTAGGCTGTAGGACCAAAGGATATCATCTCGGCCATCACGTCGTCGAGATTAATGACGCCTTCTTCACCACCTTCTTCACCCTCGCCGCTACGCCTTCTGACAATCTGCTCTATGTTGGCGAGTCGTGCCTTTGCGCGCTTCACTATCTGCGAATTTTCGGCAGCACGGGCTGCTGCTAAAGGATCGAGGCCAAAAATATCCTGATAGTCTATTATCTGCAGCTCAATGAGTTTTACCACATACAGCAGAGCAAAGTTGGCCATTTCGCTGCCTGTGGGGCGCTCAAGGGTAAGGTAACCGCCATCGAGCGACAGGCGTACTATGGCATCGAGCTCTTCGCGGGTCATATCGGTACCATCGGCGAACATCGAACCTGGTATCAGCACCATACGGGTTTCGGGGGTAATCGTGGCGGTAGTTTGGGGCAGTCGCTTTACCAGTGCGGCGCCCGTAGAGCCTCCTTCTAAGTTGCGCAACACGGCGGTGGGCACATTCTCGGTCACCGTTACTGCCATCTGGTCCTCGGTGGGTTGCGTCACGTCGGGCGCCACTACGGTCTCTCCTCCTCCTTTGTCAATCACGGGGTTGTCGTGATCTACACACGATGCGAGGCCCAGCAACATCGGCAGGGCCATGAATAAAATCTTGAAAATGTTCTTTCTCATTGTTGTTAATTGTTATGTTATTGTTTTATGTTATTATAGATCTGTTATATAGATCTGGGGACGGTTCTAGATTCTTAGTCAATGATGTTGCAAAGATACACATTTTTTTTTAGATAAGCAAACCAAATCGCGATTTTTTTTCATCTGGATCACCGGGACGGTTCTACTGATCACTTTTTGAAGTTTCTGTATTACACATCGTTCTTAACTCCCCATGATCCTTCGCTGGTACGCTGGTACGCTGGTTCATTTGCTTGATTTGAGAAAGAAAGTGGTGGGGGTGGTACATAAGAAAGTATAATTATTATATACTTTAAATATATATATTCTATAAGACCATTTATGACCCAATCCTTATCTCCCCTTTTATTGAAATGGCCCAGCGTACCAGCGTACCAGCGTCTGATTTTATAATCGTTCAAAAATCAAGAAAATTTGGCTCTCTGGGCAGGAAAAACTTTTACCCTGGGCAGGGAGAAAAAATAATTGAAAATATTTTGAAAATTCTTGTCAAAATATTTGGTGGAATGAAAAATATTTACTAACTTTGCAGTGTCAATCGATGGAGCAGCGAGAGCCATCAAGCTTG
>JAZQBP010000003.1:0-6719 GCA_045545815.1 Candidatus Nanosyncoccus sp.
GCAGACGAGAAGATCACTGCACGGACGCCGAATGTGGAACAGATACAAGACATTGTCGAAGAAGTTTTGATGGAGTCGTCTTTTAAGCGGACGGCAAGGGAATACATTCGCTATCGACAGGAGCGCTCAAGGCGACGTGAAGCAAAGTCGGATCTGATGATGATCTATCGAACAATCTCACACGCGGATGCGAGTGAGGACTCTGATGTGAAGCGTTCAAATGCTAACGTAGATGGTAACTCAGCCATGGGTAAGATGCTCCAATTTGGTGCTGAGGGCTCAAAAGTATTTGCGAAGTCCTTGTTGCTTAGGCCAGATATTGCGGCGGCGCATGACAATGGTGATATTCATATTCATGACCTTGATTTTTACGCGACTGGTACATTGACTTGTTGCCAAAGTGATCCATTTGTATTGTTTGAGAACGGTGGGTTTAATACTGGTCACGGACATCTTAGGACACCAAATTCGATCGGCTCTTACGGGGCATTAGCAGCTATTTTGCTTCAAGCGAATCAGAATGAGCAACATGGTGGTCAGTCAATCCCGAACTTTGATTACGCGATGGCACCAGGTGTAAATAAATCTTTCCGTAAAGCTCTGAAGCGTAACTTGGCGAAGTATAATAAGTTTACTGGTAAGAAGGTAGAGCTTGAAGTCAAAGATAGTTATGAATTTGGTGATGACAAGAAATTGGAAAAGGCTAAGTGGCCAAAAGAGGTGATCGAGGCTTCAAATGACGATGTGGAACGTGAAACCTTGCAGGCGATGGAAGGATTTATCCATAATCTTAATACAATGCATTCACGTGCAGGCGCGCAGGTACCATTTACTTCAATCAACTTCGGTACAGATACTTCTCCGGCTGGACGTTTGGTATCGAAATATCTATTAGTTGCGACAGAAAATGGTCTTGGTAAGGGTGAGACACCAATCTTCCCAATTTCAATCTTTAAGGTGAAGTCTGGAGTAAACTATGAGCCAGATGATCCAAATTATGATCTATTCAAGAAGTCGATGGAGGTTTCGGCGAAGCGTTTGTTCCCAAATTTCTGTTTTATTGATGCGCCGTTTAATTTGAAGTATTACAAAAAAGGCGATTATCGCACAGAAATAGCGACGATGGGTTGTAGGACAAGGGTGTTTGCGTCGGTATTTCCAGAATCAGACGGTATCGTGACTGGGCGTGGAAATCTATCATTTACGACTGTAAACCTAGTCAGGATCGGTATCCGACACGGTATTTGCTTAAAGGAGAGAAAAGAAGCAGACTGGGATGGGTTCTATAAAGAGCTCGATGAAAAGATGGATCTAGTGAAGGATGAATTACTAGAGAGATTCGAATTCCAGGCTAATCAGCACGTAAGAAACTTCCCATTCTTAATGGGACAAGGGAACTGGTTTGGTTCGGAGAAGCTGGGCTGGAACGATACTCTACGTGACGTGATCAAACATGGGTCGCTTTCGATCGGATTTATTGGTCTGGCCGAGACGTTGGTCGCGATGACTGGTAAGCACCATGGCGAAGATGAAGATTCGAGAGAGCTAGGCCTAGATATTATTACGCATATGCGCGAGCGTTGTGATGCTTATGCGAAAAAATATAAGCTAAACTTTACTCTACTCGCGACACCGGCGGAAGGTATTGCTGGGCGATTCACGAAGATCGATCGTAAGGAATTTGGTAAGATCAAGGGTGTGACTGATCGTGAATTCTACACCAACTCATTCCATGTGCCGGTATATTATCCAATCTCAGCATTTGAGAAGATCGAGATCGAAGCGCCATATCATAATCTATGTAATGCTGGACATATTACTTATATCGAGCTAGATGGTGATCCTTCGCAGAATATTGCGGCGTTTGAGTCGGTAATTCGTAAGATGCATGATGAGGGGATTGGCTATGGTTCGGTAAACCATCCGGTAGACCGCGATCCGGTATGTGGATTCTCCGGTATCATCACTGGTGATAGGTGTCCGCACTGTGGTAGGCTTGAAGGTGATGTGCCTTTTGAAAAGATATGTAACTGCGCGAAAGGTCAGTAGTGGATTATCATAAGATCGCATTAGAAAAGATTGCTAAACAGCTGGAGACGCCAAAAGGAATGATCCGGCTGTCGGGGCCACTGGAACACGATAATATCGTGAATGGTGATGGTCTAAGGGCGGTGGTTTGGACACAGGGTTGTCCAAACCATTGCCCGGGTTGCCAGAACCCTGAGACTTGGGATTATGAAGCAGGGTTTTTGATTGAGATCGATGAGATTACTAAGCGGTTGTCGGAGTTTCGTGGTCAAGCGGGATTAACTTTTTGCGGAGGCGAACCATTTGTGCAGGCGGAGGCTTGTAAGGAGATAGCGGATTATGTGCGTAAGGAGCTGGGCTGGAACGTATGGAGTTTTTCTGGGTTTACTTATGAAGTGATCAAGGAATACGGTGGGGCGCCATGGGAGTTTTTGAAGTCGCTCGACGCACTGATTGACGGGCCATTCATACTAAAGCAGAGAGACCTGAGCTTGAGATTTCGGGGGTCGAGCAACCAGAGACTATTGCATTTAAAAAGAGGTACAGGAGAAATCTTGTCAATTGAGTAATCTTTGATATAATAAAGGAAAGAATGTGGAGGAAATATGGACAGTAATACTTTTACAATACTGCCGATGAGCCAGCGGTTTACTTTGCAACCTGGCGAGACTTATGAGGGTGAGATCACAATAGTTAATCCGGTGGACGCGGAGAATGATTTCGTGTACCGAGCTGAGGTAGCTCCTTATGGAGTGAAACAGAAAGAGGATGCTCGCGCTGATTACGATGTAGATCTTACGACGGACTCAAGATATACCGAGATGTCAAAGTGGATCAAGATCGAGGAGCCAACTGGCAAGATCAAACCAAATGAGACTAAGAAATTGAAATTTACTATTACGGTACCGAAGGACGCAGCTGGTGGTGGTCAGTATGCAGCGATCACTGTGGCTTCGGATGCGGAAGCTACATCAGGTGAAGGTGTGGCAGTGCAGAATGTATTTGAGATGGCAAGTATCATTTATGGTGCGGTGAACGGTGATATTAAGCATGAAGGTGAGATCCAAGAGAACAATGTACCTGGTTTTGTGGTGTCGACGCCAGTGACGGTGAGTGCAATGATCAAGAACTCTGGTAATATGCACGAGGATGCGGCGGTTGTAATCTCGGTGAAGAATTTCTTTACTGGTGAAGTGATCTTGCCAACTGAGGAGGATTCAGGTGAATATTCTGAATTGATTATGCCAGAGACTACGCGTTATATTGAGCGCGATATCAGCAATCTACCAGCACTAGGCGTAGTAAAGATTAATCAAAAGATCTACTATCAAGGTACTTTATCCGAGGTAGAGCGTGATGTAGTAATCTGCCCGATTTGGTTTATGGCGCTTGTAGCTTTGACGCTAGCGGCTATCGTTACGACTATTGTGATGATCGTAAAGAAGCACCGTAAGAAGAAAGTATTAGCGTAAGATTTGTATGAAGATTAGGCCAGTGTATTGCTGGCCTTTTTATTGGCTTGGGATTTTAGGGAAATGTTGTATAATATAGATATGACTAGTACAGCTAAAGAGTCGGAGCGAGTGAAACATGCGGTGGAGGTTGCCAAGAAAGCTCACGAAGGACAGCTTCGGAAGACCGGCGAGCCTTATATCGTACATCCTTTGGCTGTAAAGAAAATCTTGGAAGAGTGGGGGATGGATGAAGATACGATCATTGCTGGCGTGTTGCATGATACGGTAGAGGATACGAGTTTGACACTCGAGGATATTCGAAAAGAGTTTGGGGAGTCAGTAGCTTTCTTAGTGGATGGTGTAACGAAGTTATCTACGGCGCGTACGGGTATGCGTGATATTGATACGTATCTGCCGGCGACGCGAGATAACTTCCTTCGGCTAATGATCGCACTAGGAGATGATATTCGCGTGCTAATCATCAAATTAGCGGATAGGCTACATAATCTACGTACTTTGTCGGCTTTGCCACCGGATAAGCAGAAGAAAATTGCAAAGGAATCTTTGGAAGTATTTGCTCCACTTGCGGATAGGCTTAACATGGGGCTTCTTCGTGTGGAGATGGCGGATTTGGCTTTTCAATATGTGGATCCGAAGAGATTCGAAGAATTAAAGAATTTGATCGAGAAATCAAACAAGTCGGCAGAAAAATCTTTGAAGAAGATTGAGACAGAGGTAGCGGCGGCTTTGAAAAGGGAGAAGATTAAGTTTACTATATCTGGGCGCGTGAAGTCGGTGTATTCGCTTCACAAGAAATTGGCGAAACATAATCAGAATATTAATGAGATTTATGACCTGACAGCACTAAGAATCATCGTAGAAGATATTACGGATTGTTATTTGACGCTTGGGATTATTCACTCGCTGTATATGCCGATGAATGGAAGGATTAAAGACTATATCGCGATGCCAAAGCAGAATGGTTACCAATCGCTTCATACTACTGTGATCACGAAAGACAAGCATGTGGTGGAATTTCAGATCAGGACAAGAGAGATGCATGAATATGCCGAGAGAGGGTTGGCGGCGAGTTTTTATTATAATGAGCAGAAATTGACAGAGAATTATAAGAAAGGAAAGATTGAGCATTTGCCAACTAATCTGCTTTGGATCACGGAGCTTCAAATGACAGCAGCGAGACTACGCGAAGGGAAGAAGGTCGATCTGAAGAAGTTGAAGTTGAATCTGTTTGCGGATAAGATCTTTGTATATACACCCAAGGGAGATATTATAGATCTGCCGGCGGGAGCGATGCCGCTTGATTTTGCGTATCGTTTGCATTCTGAGATTGGTGACCATGTGGTGGGGGTGAAGATCAATGGAAAGATGTCGAATTTGAACCGCAAGCTAGAACAGGGTGATATCGTAGAGATATTGACGTCGAAGAATCAAACGCCGAAATCGACATGGCTCGATAAGATCTTTACGCCACATGCGCGGTCGAAGTTACTAAGGGCTTTGAATCTTTCTGCACGAACGGAGGCTGGCGAAGTAGTGGAGCGAGGGGTGAAAAAGAGGCGAAAACCGCGGAAGGTATGATATAATATAGGGAGTTGCCGACGTAGCTCAGTTGGTAGAGCAGCTCATTCGTAACGAGCAGGTCACAGGTTCGATCCCTGCCGTCGGCTCCAGGTTTGTTTATTGTATATATTTTGGTTTACAGGGGTAAGTATGAGTGAGATAAGGTCTTCGTAAGAAGGGCTTTTTTGAGTGATTGTTTTTGGCCTAAGACGCTAAAAACGAGAGACGCAACGCGCCATTCTACCGTTGTACTTGCTGCTGTTGCTCGTGCCTGGGTTGACGAAGCTACTGCGGAAGAATAGGTTGTACGCGTAGTTGTTATTGTCCGCAGAGGACGACCAATAGTATCCGTCCGAACCACGACCGTTCACCGACGAACCATTCACGTAGCCGGAATAAACGAAGTTGTTAGGGTAGGTGCGCAATTTTGCTGATTGTGCTTTACCGGCATCGCCAGACTGATATGCTCCTGTGCCACCCATAGCTACGTCTAATGCTCCAAATTCTGCCGTAGCACTTCCTCCAGTAGGCAAGTGCCAACCTGCAGGACAGATGTCGCCTGGAGCTTCGTAGCCTTGTCCGTAGCTATCGCCATATTTACCATGTCCTGCGGTGGCTGAATACCAGTTGTAATAGTTACCGTAGCTGTATACATTACTGGATGCACTGTAGCTAGCGGAAGTGTTGTTCGTAAAGAGGGTGGTGTTATTAGTGGCTAGCATGGATTGGTCGTCACAGTCTGATGAGTTTGCTTGGCACCAGGCGGTATCTGGATCAGTGGAGGTGGGATCTGAAGTGGCAGAGAGGTGGTTAGAGGTAGTTAGGGTACCTTGCCTATTTTTATAGAACCAGGTGTTGTTTAATGATAGAGATGGATTGTGGGTGTTGGTATTGGATAGTTCTATATCGTTATTGCTACTGTCTTTGTCTGCTAGTCTTAAGTTTTCTATGGTCCAGCATTTACCGTCAGCGAGCTTTGCAACGGCATACGTGTTACCATCTCGTTCGTCAGTGAGAGCGGTAATAGCACCTTGGGCTAGGCTGGAACAGCCATCCCAGTTTTGTATTGTACCTGCGGATTTGATCCATACGGCATAAAGAGATAGACCTTCTGTTTCTATATTGCTCGATGTGGTAAAGGTTTCATTAGGGCCATATTTACGCGATTTACTATTGGCTGTAGCAGAATAGTCAGGAGACCAGCCTGCAAAGCCGTAACCTTCACGCTTGTAGTTAGGAGCCCACAAAGTCACTTCAGAATTGTTAGTCACGGATTGTTTACCCATACTATCTACTACAGAGCTACTGTTTGGTTGATAGCATATGTTCCCAGCTTCACAGTCTACTGGCTGTTTGGGTTCTTCAGAGCTAGGATGAACTAGAGTATAGATCACTTGTCCTTGGTAAGAGTCTGCTGGTTGGGTTTTAGCTATGTAGGCTGCATAAGTAGTAGTAAGAGTAGCTCCTTCTGCAGATGTGCCTAGATCTGTGCCAGAGTCACGATGCGCTACTTTTGTATAGGAAGATGGTACTGATGAATAGGAACCAAAGCCATTATCTAGAGTTAATGCATATGTAGCAGAAGTATTGGTCTCTAGTTCCATGGCCCAGTTAGATACATCAGGACTTCCTGTAGTTGTGGCTGTTCCTGTTACT
>JAZQBP010000004.1:0-24702 GCA_045545815.1 Candidatus Nanosyncoccus sp.
TTATTGAAAAATCGAAACGGGCATTTCGAGAAGGTGGAGTGAAGGGTTTTTTGACAAGATCCCGAAGTTATATTATGTACCGAGTTGCTAAAATGCGCAACAAGGATGAGATGAAAGATATTTTGTTTATAAATGGTTGTACGTTGCCTCATCCTGAGAGGTATAGGGTTGACCATCAGATGGAACAGTTGGAGGCTAATGGCTTGACGGTAGATAAAGTAATATATACCGATGTGGATTCTTCAAAATTAAAATTTTATCGTGGGGTAGTTATCTTTCGGTGTCCGATTACGCCGGCTATACGCGAGCTGATCGAGAAAGCCCATTATTACAATAAGACTGTTTTTTACGATATTGATGACTTGGTAATGGACAAAAAATATACTGATAACATAAAATATGTAAGAGGGATGAATAGAGAAGATAAGGCAACATACGACGATGGTGTTGTAAGGATGGGGGAGACGATGAAGCTTTGCGATTATTGTATTACTACGACTTCTGCGTTGGCAAGAGAATTAAAAAAATATGGAAAAGAAGTTTTTATAAATAAAAATGTGGCTAGTGAAGAGATGGTGAGACTTTCTGTTGCGGCAAAGAAGAACGTAATAAAAGATGCGTCTCGGATTAAGATTGGATATTTAAGTGGAAGTATTACACATAATCCTGACTTTGATTTGATTAAGCCGGCATTAATTAAAATTATGGATGAATTTCCGCAGGTGGATTTATGCATGATGGGCTATCTTGATATTCCGGCCGAACTTGAACGTTTTGGCAGTCGCTTGGTGAAAATACCTTTCAGTGATTGGAGAAAAATGCCGGACATAATTGCTGGACTTGATATTAATTTAGCGCCGATTGAAGAGTCTATTTTTAATGAGGCAAAATCTGAGAACAAATGGACTGAGGCGTCACTTTGTGAGGTAGTAACAGCGGCATCTGATTTTGGGGCATTCAGGAATGTAATTAGAGATGGAGAGACTGGTGTATTGTGCAAAAGCGGTGAAGATTGGTATAAGAAATTAAAAATGTTGATTATGGATGATGCTTTAAGGAAAAAAATTGCACGTAATGCTTATAGAAAAGTAGAAAAAGAATATATAACGACTTATTCGGGGGCAGGATTAACTAGATTTATTGAAAGCAAATTGGCTAAAAACATTGCTTTTGTGTTGCCTTCTACAAATATTAGCGGTGGTGTAAATGTAGTACTAAAACACTGCGAAATACTCCGTCGAAATGGCTGGGACGTAATGGTGATTAATATGGACAAGAGTGACGATAATTTTGTTGGTTCTCTTGGAGAAATAAATGTAGTTAGCGCGGTAACACATAAGGTGAGCGCAAAATATGATGAAATGGTGGCTACATTGTTTACTACTCTAAAATATGTTAAAGAATATCCGCGCGTAAAAAGAAGGCTATATTTGGTGCAGAACTTCGAAACTGATTTTAATGACTATGGTTCTCCGATGAGAAGAGAAGCAAATGCGACTTATATGGACGATGCCGGAGTGGAGTATATTACCATCTCAAAGTGGTGTAAGAAATGGCTAGAAAATGACTTTGGCCAAAAGGTAAAATATGCTCCAAACGGAATTAATCCTGATGATTTTAAGTGGAACGTACGAAAGTTTGATCATGGAAAGGTTAAAATACTGATTGAGGGAAACTCAGATGACTATTATAAGAATGTAGATGAGAGTTTCAGAGTGGTGGAAAAATTAGATAAAGATAGATTTGAGATTATCTATCTATCATATCAAGGTGAGCCAAAGAGTTGGTACAGAGTTGATAAATTTTTCCACAAAGTGCCACATGAGGAGGTGGGTAATATATATAGAAATTGTGATATTCTGTTAAAGACAAGTATATTGGAAAGTTTTTCTTATCCTCCGCTTGAGATGTTGTCAACTGGTGGGTATGTTGTTGCTGTACCCAATGATGGCAACAGAGAATATTTGAATAATAATGAGAACTGTTTGTTTTATGAACAAGGGGATCTTAATGGGGCTGTGCAGAAAATAAACGAGATTGTTTCTGATAAGAAACTGCGAGAGAGACTTGAAGAAGGCGCCAAAAAGACAATTAAGGGTAGACGATGGCAAGACATTGAAGATAAAATTTTGGATTTGTATTCATGAAAAAAATACTATATGTAGTGGAGGATAGGTGTAGCGCACAGTTTAGATATCGGGTAAAAAATGTTATCGAATGTTTGGATGATTCTAAAAAATGGAGTGCGGAGTGGGTAACGTGTGAAAAAATAGATAACATTGCAGTGGAGAGCTATGAGTTTTTTGTAATCTTGCGACAAACGGCGAAGGATGATGTGCTGTTGAATTTTATTGATAAGGTCCATAGAGCAGGAAAGAAGGTCTTTTATGATCTCGATGACTTGATTTTTGACTACCGAGACTTGCCACTGTTAATGTCATCTACGAATAGCAAAAATGTTTTTTACTGGATTGGCTACTTCTGGGGCATAAGAAGAATTGCAAAGAAGGTAGATGGTTTCATTGTGACTAATGACTTTTTGGCCAAGAAGATTAGAAGGAGTTTTGACAAGTCGGTTAGAGTAATCAGAAATTCCCTTAACGATGAGCAAATAAGAGTATCAAATAAGTGGATTGAAAAGAAAAAAGACAAAAATGAATTAGAGAAGGTGGTAGATAACAAATCGCGACAATTTAAGATAGGCTATTTTAGTGGATCACCGACGCACGTGAAGGACTTTAGATTAATAGAAGCTGAATTGGCGAGGTTTTTACAATTACATGAGGATGCCGTTATGAAAGTGGTAGGTTATATGGAGTTTTCAGGTGAAATGAAAAAAATGATTGAAGGCGGTCGTGTTGAGGTAATAGGTGTTGTTGATTATTTGCGATTGCAAGGTCTGATCAGTAAGGTGGATGTAAATATTGCACCACTTGAAATAAACGATTTTACTAATTGTAAATCGGAATTGAAATTCTTCGAGGCGGCAGCAGTGGAGACTGTCACGATTGCGTCACCTACTTACACCTTTAAGAAAGCTATTGATAATGGGGAAAATGGATTCTTGGCAAAGCCGGGAGAGTGGTATGATAAATTAGAATTTCTGTACGACAATCCAGAGGAAAGGCAGAAGATTGCAAAGGCGGCAAGGGTGTATGCGCTGGAACATTATCATGGTAAAAAATTTTTGAAGGAGGTGGAGATGTCATATGATAGTTTTGCGAAATAGGTGCATTGATTATGATATAATTTAACCATAACAGTAAATCACAGGGAGATAAATAATGAAGAGAAGATTTGTGGTGTTGGCTATGGTAGTCGTGGCTGTATTTTGTTTTCTGGCAATGAGCCAAATAGCAAAGGGCGTCGAGCCGTTTTATAATATTACGGGTTTATATTTTAGAAGTGATGAGGCGAGTGTTGGGGATAAGCTATATGTGGATTTATATATGACGAAACAAGATGACTCTACTAGCGTGAATGGATACTTTGTGAACGAGAAGGATCCTAATTACATTTCTTTGCCGTTAAAAGACGTTAACACTAGAAACCCATATTTTGAAATATCAAGCTATATGCAGGCTGGGACTACTTATAAGATGACTGTTCTTACAGTGTCAGATAACGCTGGACAAATAACTTATTTTTTGACACCCGGGAGTGATAATTATATGAACCCAATGGGGAAAAATGTAATTAAGATAAAAAGTAAACCATCAATCACTGGATTGGAATTATTAGGGGGTAAGGATGTCGATATGAACGGCAATCTCAAATTGGAGCTACGGACTAATCAGGAGGTTGACTTTGCTACGATTGCACTACAGAATAAGAGTATTGCTTCGTCAAAGGCGTTAGTGAGTGTTGATGTGAACAAAGAGACAACAATAGACATGTCTAGATTTAAAACCGGTTCGCAGCCTTTATTGGCTGGTGACTATAGCATAACGGATGTTTTTTTGAATCCGGATGACCAAAGTACGTATGTCCATTATAGTTTGGTTCCTCAAGATAGTATAACCCAACTATTGGAATATAAAGTTAATTTTAGAGTTACTGATAGTAAAAATGAGAATAGTAATGGCGCTAGTGCTAATGACTTTCTTCGGAGTATTGCGCTAAGAAAGAACGAGGCAAATCTGAACGAGAAGGTTGGGGTAGATATTGGCGCGAATGGGAACGTAAGTGCGGCAACATTGATTTTTACAAAAGATGACGAGAGTATGACGGTCAATGTTAAGGGGTTAAGTGATGAGTTCGCTTATTTTGTGGTGCCGTTTACTTCTGGAGTTGGAGATTATGAATTAAGTTATGTTATTCTGAAAGATGAGAATGGTGAAAAGTATCACTATAGAAAGGGTGAGGATTATGGGAATGTTAAACATTTTGATTTTGATATTAGTTTAAATGTTAAAAATGGAGTGGCGGGAGGAGAATTAGTAAGTCTAGACAATAGTAAAATTACGAGCGAAATAATAGATAAAATTAAGGGGTTAGAAGGTAATATCGTAATTGAAATAAACGCTGACAATGATCCTGTTATTGTGAAGGAATTATTTGAAGCGATAAAAGGTTCAGATAAGACGTTAATTATTACGTATGGCGAAAACGAGTGGATTTTTAATGGTCTGGATGTGAATGATCCAAAGCAGATAGACGTGAATTTGGGTTTATATGATGTGGCTGATGAAGAGGCGTTTACAGGGAGAGTGAATAGTGGTATCGTACTGGATTTCCCGATGAATGGGGATTTACCTGGAAAGTGCTTGATTAAGATTTATGATTCTAAATTCGTATCGAATATTTTAGGGAAAAACGATGTTAATATTTATTATTATGATGAGGGGTTGGATAAGTTCGAAGCTATAGACTTAGGCAACCATTACAACGAGGATGGTTTTTATGAGTTTTATCTGTCTCACAATTCGATGTATGTAATGACTAATGATATGATTGACGAGAAATTTGTGGTATCAAGTGATAGTGGTGCACAAAAGATGCCGTTTGTAGTAGCGACAACGGTGCTTTCTTTTGTTTTGGTGGTCCTTTTGATAATGATTTGGTATAATATTTATCGTGGTAGACGGAAGAAGAATGTTGAAAAAAATATCGGTGGTGGTGCCGAATTATAATTATGCTAAGTTTTTAAGAAAACGTATCGATTCAGTTTTGAACCAAACCTATCCGATATATGAGTTGATTATTTTAGACGATGCGTCGATTGACGATAGCTCAAGCGTTATTCAGAGTATTTTAGAAAAAGTGCGTGAAAGACGTCCTGAAATAAAGCTACAGTATGTGCAGAATGAGGTGAATTCTGGTAAGGCGATCTTGCAGTGGAAGAAAGGTTTTGAGCTGGCGACGGGGGATTATGTGTGGATTGCTGAGGCGGATGACCTAAGTTCTAGAAAATTCCTAGAGGAGGTTATGAAAGGCTTTGATGATCCGGAGGTGGTGATGTCTTATTCTGAGTCAAGGCTGATTAATGGACGGGGGATGATGATTGCGCCGAGCTTTAGATGGTCTCGAGATAGGGAAAAGACCGGACACTATTCTAAGAACTATACGAAGGATGGTTTTCGTGAAATTGAGGAGATTATGGCAATAAGGTGTACTATTCCCAACGTGTCATCCGTTGTTTTTAAGAAAAGTAAAAAAATTCCTTTTACGCAGTATTTAGATGAAGCGACGAAATTTACGCAGGTGGGTGACTGGTATTTTTACGTCAAAGTCTTGAACCACGGTAGAATTAGCTATAACCGGAAGAGTCTTAATAAATTTAGGATACATGGTGGGAGCGTAACAGATAAAGCAAAAAAGGCCAGAGCGCATTACGATGAGATTTTAGCAATGCATAAGATGATTGCGAAAAAATATAATCTTGATGAATTCGTGACAAGGCGGATGAAGGCGGAAGAGAAACGTATTGAACGAAGATTTCAGTAGTAGATATAGGGTACAGGACCACTTCGTGGTATAATAGTGATAAGTAAGTAGGAGTTATTATGAAAGGAATTATTCTCGCTGGGGGATCGGGGACGCGGCTCTATCCGTTGACGCTAGGTACGAGTAAACAAATGTTACCGGTCTATGATAAACCGATGATCTATTACCCGTTAAGTACGTTAATGCTGGCGGGGATACGCGATATTCTTATTATCTCAACACCGGATGATATGCCTAACTTCCAGAGGCTTTTAGGTGATGGAAAAGCTATGGGGTTAGATTTGTACTATACTGTACAACCATCACCAGATGGGTTGGCGCAGGCTTTTATACTTGGTGAAGATTTTATTGGTGGTGAAGCGTGTGCGATGGTACTTGGCGATAACATATTTTATGGATCTGGGTTTTCTAATCTGCTGAGAGAATCGGCGGCGAATGCAGAAGATAATGGCCGAGCGACTGTGTTTGGTTATCATGTGACTGACCCTGAGAGATTTGGTGTGGTCGAATTTAATAAGGACGGAAAAGCTATCTCGATCGAGGAGAAGCCAAAAGTGCCAAAGAGTAATTATGCTGTGACGGGTCTTTATTTCTATCCGGCGGGCGTATCTGAAAAGGCTGGTAAGATAAAGCCGTCTGCTCGGGGTGAGCTAGAGATTACTACTTTAAATGAGATGTATTTGAAAGAAGGGTTACTTGACGTACAGCTTCTAGGGCGTGGATCAGCATGGCTTGATACTGGGACGATGGATTCTTTGGCAGATGCATCGGACTTCGTACGAGTGGTACAGAAGCGTCAGGGCATACAAATTGCTGCACCAGAAGAGGTTGCTTATAAAAATGGCTGGATTTCTAAGGAGGAATTGTTGCAGTCGGCGAATAAATATAAGAAATCATCGTATGGGCAACATCTATTCAATGTAGCAGAAGGGAAAATGTTAGATTAATGGGGAAGTTTAAATTTAATAAGACCGCAATTGACGGTGTGTATGTGATCGAGCCGACTGTTTATGGAGATGAACGAGGCTATTTCATGGAGACTTATTCTGAGACGGAATTTAAAGAAGCGGGACTTTCGTATAATTTTGTGCAGGATAATCAGTCTTCCTCGCGGCGTGGGGTACTGAGGGGGCTGCATTTTCAAAAGACGCATCCGCAGGCGAAGTTGGTGAGGGTATTATCGGGTGAAGTGTTTGATGTGGCGGTAGATCTGCGTGAAGGATCGTCGACTTATGGTAAATGGGTAGGAGAGCTACTATCTGCTGATAATAAAAAACAATTGATGATCCCACGTGGATTTGCGCATGGATTTTTGGTTGTATCAGAGAAGGCTGAATTTGCGTATAAGTGTGACGAATTCTATCATCCAGAGGATGAGGGTGGAATTATGTATGATTCAGCGGGGATCGAATGGCCTGAGATAGAAGGAGAGATTATATTGTCGGAAAAGGATATGAAGCACCCAAAATTGGAAGAGTTGGATTTTAAATTTAAGGAGGTAAATGGATAAAAAAACTATAATCGTGACTGGGGGCGCAGGTTTTATTGGTTCGAACTTTGTGTATTATATGTTAAAAAAATATCCTGCTTATAGGATTGTATGTTTAGATGCGTTAACCTATGCAGGGAATCTATCGACTCTTGATAAGGCGATGAAGAATGAAAACTTTAGGTTTGTGAAGGCGGATATTCGCGATAAGGAGGCTGTAGATAAATTATTTGAAGAGGAAAAGCCAGATATTGTAGTGAACTTTGCGGCCGAATCACATGTTGATCGCTCAATTGAGAATCCGCAGGTGTTTTTAGAGACTAATATCATGGGGCCTGAGGTGTTGATGGAGGCGTGTATGAAACATGGTGTAAAGCGCTACCATCAAGTCTCGACAGACGAGGTATATGGTGATCTACCGCTTGATAGGCCGGACCTCTTCTTTACTGAGAAGACAAATCTGCATGCATCCTCTCCTTATTCGGCTTCGAAGGCTTCAGCTGATTTAGTTGTAATGGCATATCATCGTACTTATGGATTACCTGTAACAATTTCTAGGTGTTCAAATAATTATGGTCCATATCATTTTCCAGAAAAGCTAATCCCGCTTTGCATTATCAATGCTTTACATGACAAACCGTTGCCAGTGTATGGAGATGGCTTAAATGTGCGTGATTGGCTGTATGTAGAAGATCATTGTAAGGCGATCGATATGATTATTCATGCTGATTGTGTTGGCGAGGTTTATAACGTAGGAGGTCATAATGAGATGGCGAATATTGATATCGTAAAGTTGATCTTGAAAGAACTTGGTAAGCCAGAATCTTTGATTGAATACGTGACAGATCGTAAGGGGCATGATAGGCGATATGCGATAGATCCAACAAAGATTCGTGAGCAACTAGGTTGGGAGCCAGAGACAAAATTTGCTAATGGAATCGTAAAGACCATCCAATGGTATTTAAATCATAAGGAATGGTGGGAAGAGATTATCTCTGGTGATTATCAGAAATACTATGAAAAAATGTACGGAGATAAATAATGAAGGTGCTTGTGACTGGGACGAGTGGACAGCTCGGATTTGATGTGATGGAAGAGCTAAAACGGCGTGGTCATGAGGGGGTAGGTGCCGATAGATCAGAGACGGATGCTGATTTTCCGCATGTTACTTTGGACATTACTGATAGAGAAAAAGTAATGAAAGTTGTGAAAGAGGTGAAGCCGGATGTGATTGTACATTGCGCGGCTTGGACGAATGTGGATGCGGCAGAAGCGCCAGAAAACCTTGAGAAGGTGCGGGCTGTAAATGTAGATGGCACTCGCAATTTGGCAGAAGCAGCAAAAGCTGTAGATGCAAAGATGATTTACATTTCGACTGACTATGTGTTTGACGGTACAGGAACGGAGCCATGGCAGCCTGATGATAAGAATTATGCACCAATCAATGTTTATGGGCAATCGAAATTGGATGGAGAGTTGGAAGTAGCTCAAATATTGAAGAAGTATTTTATTGTAAGGATTGCGTGGGTATTTGGTAAAAATGGAAAGAATTTTGTACGAACGATGATCGAGGTGGGGAAGAATCATCCTGTGGTAAAAGTGGTGGATGATCAGATTGGAACACCGACCTACACAGTGGATCTTGCTAAATTACTTGTCGATATGATCGAGACTGATAAATATGGGTATTACCATGCGACGAATGAAGGTGGGTTTATCTCGTGGGCTGACTTTACGGAAGAGATCTATCGTCAGGCAGGGATGGATGTGAAGGTAGAGCGTGTAACGACTGAAGAATATGGAAAATCGGTAGCGGCTAGGCCGTTTAATTCTAGGCTTGATAAATCAAAATTAATAGAAAATGGATTTACGCCTTTGCCGGATTGGCGAGATGCGCTTAAGCGTTTTTTAGCTGATTAGACTTTTCGGACTTTTGGTAGAGTTTTGTGAGAAGTTTGGCGATAGGTGTTGGCCAGAAACGTTTGAATATTTCGTAGTCTTCTTTTGTACGGATGCCTTGCTTGATAATGTCGGTAGTAGTGGAATCTTCAGAAATACGATGACCCATAAGAGGTTTGTTTACGAAGGTGAATGAGCCTTTTTTGCGGCTGAGGGTCTCCCAAGCATGCCAATCCACATTGCATTTAAAATCAGATTTGAAGATTTGCTCAGGGCAGTTTTTGGCGACAAAAGTGACGGCTGGACAGCAGATGGAGTTGCCGAGGCGTAGGATTAGGCGCTTACCAAATTTAGAATTAAGCGATGGTTTGAATTTGGCTGGCGTAAGTAAAATACGTTTGATGGCAAGAAGGGTGTTTGAGAAGACTTTTTTATCATTACGTAATTCGTAATAGTCGGTGAAGATGATGGATGAGTTAGGGTGCTTACGGTATGCAGAGGTGATCGCTTTGGCGTAGTCGTGATCGTAAAGATCGTCTTGATGTGCTACTGTAACTAGTGGTGTTGTGGCGGAGTGGATAGCAAAATCAAAATCGCCGCCAATATTTGTATGTGAGCCAGCAATGACTTCAAGATGGTATTTTGCTGCGAGTGAGCTGATGTGCTTATTGGGGGTAGTAGTTGCAATGATGACCGTAGAGTTTGCAGACTGATCTAGAACTGATTTGATGCATGATTCTAAATATGGACTTTCTTTGTAGGCAAGTATGACAAAGGTGTGGAGGGGACTATTTTTTGGCTTTTTTACGGTCATTTTGCTCCTTTTTTATAATGGCAAGCTCCTGAATGAGCTTAACGATCTTTGCTTGTTGATGGCTGATGGTAACTGTGAGAAAGAAGCAGATTACTATAAGCAGAGCGATGACGACTACAAAGATGAAGTTAGAGAAGGTTTCAAAGCCAAGCCAATGAGAAAAGTCTGTGAGTGGGTCCGGGAAAATGGCAATAATGAGAAAAACAATTGGTAGCAGAAGCCAGGCAATGGAGCTCTTAATGGATATTGTGTTTTTCTTTAGTGAGACGACGATAAGTAATAAAAGAATAATACTTGCGATGATCATCTCTATTTGTAGCTTAATCATATTTACTCCTTCCTAATGTTAGAATTATTATTGAGAGAAAAACATTGATGGCGGCATAGATAGATTTCCAGGAATGTATACTGGAGCGCCCAGCTTGGCGTTTGTTCATTTTGACGGGGACTTCTTTGATCTTGTAATGATTGGAACGAATTATCTCATAATTGGAGATGGGCTCGGGATATTCTAACGGATAGCTGTTTGCAAATAGCTCTATGATACTCCGATCAGCTGCTCGGAATCCGGAAGTAGGGTCGTAAATACGTTTGCCAGAGAAAAGTTTAATAGTACCAGATAGAAATTTAATGCCGAGACGCCGAATTTTTGAAGACCGCTGATTTTTAATGGATTTGTCTATAAAGGATGAACCGATAACCAAATTGGCTTTTTTGTCGATAATGGGTTGGATTAGACTATCGAGATATTCGATATTGTGTTGGCCGTCGGCATCGACTTGAACTGCTATGTCGTAATCATGAAGTGCGGCATATTTATATCCGGTCTGGACGGCGCCACCGATACCAAGATTGACTGGTAAGTTAATATAGTTATATTGTTTGCTGGAGATAATGTGGGATGTTTCATCTGTAGAACCATCGTTGATTATGATATAGTCAAGATTAGTCTTCAAGATGGAGCCTATGGTTTTGACGATAGACTTTTCTTCATTAAAAGCGGGGATAATAAGTAAAACTTTCGGTTTCATATAATTATTATAACATTTTTATAGATGTGAACAAACTATTGTAGTGACAGCATAGACACTTTCAAAGATAAGGTAGCAATAAAGATAGTAGGTCGACGAGATGTCGGAGATTTTTTTAACTGCTGGTTTGAACTTTCTTGCAACTGGGATAAAAGATAAGGGTATTAATAACAAAAGAGGTAGAAAATATCTTCCCTGTACGCCATCAATAATGGTTTCGCCTGTTTTTGTCCACTGGATATACATAGTTGTAAAGGTTGCAAGAGTAATCAGTGAGAAAATAGAAATAGAAAGGATTTTAAGGTTGAACGGTATGGTGTAGGTCTGTTTTGCCTTGATGCATAAAACGACAAAGATTATGAAGGTGGAGATGATGTATATAGGTGATAAAAGTACGTCAAACCATTCCAAAAAACCACCAAAGAATCCGGTTATATAAAGGTGCGCATTGACCGACATTGATTGTAGGATGGTAGCGAGATATCTGATAGGATTTGCCAATATATTAGAAATTTGAATTTCCGGATCGTGTGAACTTTGTAATGAGGGCGCAACTATTAACCAAGCTAATAGTATAGAGAAGATAATCGCCCCCATCATGATAATGGTTAGGTACTTTTTCTTTGTACTGCCAAATCTTTCTTTAGGTATCGAGAACAGGAGGAGGCAGAGGGGTGCGTAGACAATTTTCCCCATCGAAAGGAATAAACAGATAATAAAAGCTAAGCAATAATGTTTTTTTGAAAATTGCCTTTTGAACGAATAAATGGAATTGAGCACAAAAGCAATTAAAGCTACAGAGGATGCGGTTACTAAGCCATCTGGAGATAAGGATGCCATGGCCTGCATAGTAATAGGAAGAAAAGCGAGAAGAAAGATCATTTTTTTGAGAAACGGGATATATTTAATACTAAAGTAGAGGACTAAAATACAAGTGACCATATTGAAAAGCTTGGAAATATAGATTGTAACTAATAGCGGAAGATGTAGCGTATTGCCTATAAACATGCCAACTGTATGAGGAAAATAGCTGACGATATTATAACTATAAGCAGAGGTTCGTATGAAATCTAAATTGTTTTCGTCTGGATATATAGACATATCTTCAAGTATGTCGTAGTATGTAACGTTATTTTCTCGGTAGTCTTGGACTATGGTGATGTTGGATGCTTCCATGGTACCTGGTTTACCTGCTTCGTTTACGTCTGAGATGAGATGTCCCTTGCTTAGTTCATATACTCTAGTGAAATGTGAGACTTCGTCTGGGGCTCGTCCAACTGGTAAAGCAAAAACATAAAGAAGACCTACAATGAGCCCAGTGACTAAGAAGATCTTTTCGATTTGCCATTTTTTTGATTTGGATATGAAGATAATAACACAAAGGATAATTTCGAGAAGGATAGTGCTGATTAATAGGAATATGAATGTGTTGCCAAATGTAAGATCGTTTTGTCCAAAACTCCAAGCAAGGAAAAATATATTAAGGAGTGCAAGGCAACAGCAGAGAATTAGCGTTTTATAGTTTTCTTTAAAAAACCGTTTTAGTTTATTTGTGCCAGAGATTTTCATATGCCTTTGCTACCTTTTGTGGAGTATCATCTAGCAGTATTTTGCCATTTTCAATAAGAATTGCGCGGTTGCAGAATTTTCGGATATTTTCCATGGAATGGGTTACGAGAATGACAGTTTGTTTACCTTTGATTTCTGAAAAATAGTCATTGCATTTTTTTTGGAACGCGGCGTCGCCTACGGCAAGAACTTCGTCAAGAAGGAGGATATCGCCTTTGGCGCGGATTGCAATTGAAAACGCTAAACGAACTTGCATACCAGAGGAATAGTTCTTGAGTTTTTGGTCCATGAATGGACGGAGTTCAGCAAAGTCAACAATTTCGTCATACATTGTATCCATTTCTTTATTGCTGAAGCCTAGTAGAGCTCCGTTAAGATATATGTTTTCGCGACCGGTGAGATCCGGATTAAATCCTACGCCAAGTTCAATAAATGGAATAAGATTGCCATTTATTTCGATAGAGCCTTTTTCTGGGAAGTAAATTTTTGCTAGTGTTTTGAGGAGGGTGGATTTACCGGAGCCATTGCGACCGACGATGCCAACGAATTCGTTTTTATGGATATTAAAACTAATATCATTTAACACTTTTTGTTCTTTATACCCTTTGATGCCTTTTAGTCTGTTGAAAATTGCCTGTTTTAGACCCCAGGCCCGCTCAGTGGGTAGTTTGAAGCTTTTGTGTAGGTGTTTAACGGAAATAGCAATATCTTGAGTCATTTTTATATCTCCTCTGCGAAGCGTTTAGATCTTTTGCGGAAAAACCAGGAGCCCCAAATTAGTAAAATGGCAACAACACAGATTGGGACAAGTTTTGCTATTGTTGGTCCATCGATATAATTCCAAACCGTAATAGTTTCTGGAGTAATGAGTAGATAACGAATATCTTGAATTATTTGGGCAATTGGATTCAGTAAGATAATCTTGGCGGCTAGTGCGCTGGTGCTGGCGATCATTGTGACTGGATAAATGATTGGAACCGCATAAAAAAGCGCTTGTGTAAGGACGTCCCAAATAGATGTAATGTCACGATACTTGACATTAATGGCTCCAAGTAAAAATGATATACCAAGAGCTAAACAATAGAACTCGAAGAGTACAAATGGAACTAATAACCAAGTCCAACTGGGTGTAATGCCATCTAGTAGAGCAAATATAATTACGACTATTATGTTGATGAGAAGATTAATTACTGCGGTGAGAGTGGCGGAGACTACTACGATATATTTCGGAAAACAAATTTTGCGAATGAGTTCGCCACGGCTAACAATCGCTTGGATGCCTTGGTTGGTGCATTCGGTAAAGAAGCTCCATAACGTAGTGCCAGTTAATAGGTAGACTGGGTAATGTGGGATATCTCCACCAAAACGAAGTAATTTGCCAAAGACTACATATAGTATGGCGAACATCATTAAAGGCCTAAGAAGAGCCCAGAGGTAGCCGAGGAGCGACCCCTGGTAGCGAAGCTTGAAGTCGGTTTTAGTGAGCTCTTTTAAGAGAACTCGGTTCCCCTTATAAACAAAATTTGGTATTGCCATATATATTATTCTACCATATTTTTGTGTTTGCCGAATACGAATCGATCGTAAAAAAGGAAGTTTAGGATCATGGTGACGATAGAAGTAAGGACAAAGGCGCCAGTAGTGAGAACGAAATAATAATCAAAAGGGAGGTGAATAGCGGAGGTGATACTATAAGCAATGTCATAGAGTGGCGTGATAAGGCTGAAGAGCTGAGTAAGGCCTGGGCCGACTGCTACTGCCAGGATGGCATTCCAGAGAAGGAATTTGTATTTGGCAGTTTTCTCTATCTTACGTTCTTTCCATGTGATTTTGGAATGCAGAATGTAGGCTACGATTGTGGTAACAGCAGTAGCAATAAAATTAGAAAGCCAAATGAGATCGTTATTCTTGATAATAATATTGGCAAGAATGGCGTAGAAACCGTAATTAAAGAGAGCGATGGCGATGCCAATGAATAGATAGCGCGTAGCATGATGGGGGGTGTCGCTTTTAGTTTTTTCCATAGTGTTATTATAGCATATGGACAAATGTTGATTTTTGGTGTATAATAGGTGCGTTTATTTAGCGAAATGAGGGTCAGCGATGGATGCAGATAATAAGAAAACTGAGAGAATTGAGGGGGAGATTTTTGGCATTGATAATGCGATCCGGGTGAGGGGAGCGAGACAAAACAATCTCAACAATCTTGACGTAGATATCCCGAGAGATAAGCTAGTAATTATTACCGGGTTGTCTGGGTCGGGGAAATCATCGCTGGCATTTGATACAGTGTATGCTGAAGGCCAGAGGCGTTATGTGGAATCTTTGTCGTCTTATGCCAGAATGTTCCTTGGAATCATGGATAAGCCAGAGGTGGATTCTATCACTGGGTTAAGTCCGGCGATCTCAATTGATCAGAAGTCAACTTCGCGAAACCCACGTTCGACTGTCGCGACTGTGACAGAGGTTTATGATTATTTAAGGCTTTTGTTTGCACGAGTCGGAGTGCCGCATTGTCCAATCTGTCACAAAGAAGTGTCTAGGCGGTCAGTGGAAGACATCGTAAATGAGGTAATGAAATTGCCGCTTGGGTCTAAACTAATGCTGCTGGCGCCGATCGTTTCTTCAAAGAAGGGTGAGTTTTTGCATATTCCAGAGCAGTATTCAAGTAGAGGTTTTTCACGGGTGAGAGTAGATGGAATAATCTATGCTCTCGATGAGTTTCCGGAGTTAAATAAAAATGAACGTCATGATATTGAGATTGTGGTGGATAGGTTTGTATTGAATCCGGAGCTTCACACGAGGATTAGTGGTTCGATTGAACAGGCTTTAGAAATGGGGCAGGGGATTATTCAACTTTTAAGAGTGACGGATAATTCGACATCGGTAGGTGAGACAAAGATAGGGTCGGGCAATTCGGAGGTACTGACATATTCTCAGAGATATGCTTGTCCGGATCATCCAGATGAATTGATCCCAGAGTTGACGCCAAGATTATTTTCTTTTAACGCGCCGGAGGGAGCTTGTCCGACTTGTACAGGACTAGGGTCGCGGATGGAGATTGATCCGGGACTAGTGTTTAATAATAATCTGACGATTGCTGAAGGGGGCATTCGGCCGTTCAATAGGGTGGGTCAGGATTCATGGTGGCTAAAGAGATTGATGCAAGTTGGAGTAAAACATGGTTTTGACGTCTATACGCCGATCGGTGAGCTTTCAGAGGCAACAAAACATATTATATTATATGGTACGGGCGATGAGAAATATGAGATGAAGATTAGTGGATCTGGTAGATTTGCAGATGGTACTGTGTATCAGACTACTTACGAGGGGGTGATCCCGACTCTGGAACGGCGTTATAACGATCCTAAGATATCTGAATTCATGAAACATGATATTGAGAGATTTATGCGCGTGAGGAAATGTCAGACTTGTAATGGGGCAAGACTGAAGCCAGCGGTGTTGGCTGTGACGGTGCATGACTTGAATATTATGGATATGTGTAATCTTGATGTAGATGCGACACTTGAAGTATTGAGCCAAGACTTGGGATTTACACCAGATGAAGAGATGATTGCGAAGCCGATACTAAAAGAAATTCGTGAGCGAGTGAAGTTTATGCAGGACGTAGGATTGGGATATTTGGAGCTTGGGAGAGCAGCGAATACGCTTTCGGGTGGAGAGGCACAGAGGATTCGTTTGGCAACACAGATTGGCTCAGGTTTGCAGGGAGTGCTTTATGTGTTAGATGAACCATCTATTGGGCTACATCAAAGAGACAATAATAAATTAATCGCTACATTGAAGCATTTGCGAGATCTTAGAAATACTGTATTAGTAGTAGAGCACGATGAAGATACGATGCTTGCTTCAGATTATATTATTGATATTGGACCGGGAGCAGGGCTTGCGGGTGGTCGATTAGTAGCGGCTGGTACACCAGAAGAGGTAATGGCGAATCCTGATTCGATCACTGGTAAATATTTGAAGGGTGAGATGAAAATCGACGTGCCAAAAAAGAGGCGAAAAGCTAGAACTGGACGAGAACTTGTAGTGGTGGGGGCGAGAGAGAATAATTTGAAGAATATTGATGTGCATTTTCCGCTTGGCGTAATGACTGTAGTATCTGGTGTGTCGGGGTCGGGGAAATCTACATTAGTCAATTCGATACTGGCGAACGAGTTATTGGCGAGACTACATAGAGCACAGACGGTGTCCGGTACGCATGAAAGAATTGATGGGATAGAGAATATTAATAAAGCTATCGTGATTGATCAGAGCCCAATTGGAAGAACACCGCGGTCAAATCCGGCGACTTATACTGGCGTATTTACAGCGATTCGTGAGCTATTTGCAAGTCAGCCAGAAGCGGAAGTGCGGGGGTATAAGGCGGGTAGATTTTCATTTAATGTAAAGGGTGGAAGATGTGAGCATTGCCAGGGTGACGGTGTGAATAAGATTGAGATGCATTTCTTGCCAGATGTCTATGTAACTTGTCCGAAATGTCATGGACGACGCTATAATGCCGAGGCGCTGGAAATTAAATATAAGGGTAAAGACATTTCGCAAGTGTTAGATATGACGATCGATGAAGCGGTAGATTTTTTTGCGAATATTCCTTCGATTGCTAGTAAATTGCGGACGATTCAAGAGGTGGGACTTGGTTATATTAGGCTAGGCCAGCCAGCGACAACTTTCTCAGGAGGTGAGGCGCAGAGGATTAAGCTAGCTACGGAATTGTCGCGTCGTTCGACGGGGAAGACTTTGTATATCCTTGATGAGCCTACTACGGGGTTACATACAGATGATGTGAAGAGATTGCTTGCGATTTTGAATAGATTAGTAGATGGCGGAAATTCAATGATTATTATTGAGCATAATCTACACGTGATCAAGTCGGCAGACTGGGTGATTGATATGGGGCCGGAAGGAGGTCTGAAGGGTGGTCAGGTAGTGGCGGAAGGTACACCGGAAGAATTGGCAAAAAATGCAAAGACTCCAACTGGTGAGTATTTGCGGAAATATCTGAAATAAGGGTCTTTGGTAGGATCTTATATGTAGGGAATAGTTTATGGTATGGAGAAATGATCAGGTAAATGAAGTGGAAACAAAAAGGATCCTTAGCCTAGCAAAGGAATGCTTAGGTGTGGGTGGGGATTTTGTGGAGATGGGGTGCTATAAGGGTGATACTTCATTACTCTTGGCTGAGGTGATTCAAAATGACGCTCATTCTGTTAAAAAGTTGTGGATTTATGATTCATTTGAGGGGTTGCCGGAGAAAGGTGGAGAGGATGAATCGGTGATGGGGGTGGATTTTAAAAAGGGAGAGTTGCCTGTAACGAAGCGAGAGGTAAAAGTGAGGTTTTTGAAGGCGGGACTTCCTGTGCCAGTGATTAAGAAGGCGTGGTTTGAGGATCTGACGGCCGATGATATGCCGGGGCAGATAGCGTTTGCATTTTTGGACGGAGATTTTTATCAGTCAATCAAGGACTCTTTAGAACTAGTGGGACCTTTGATGAATGATGACGGTATTGTAGTGATACATGATTATAGTAATCCAGCTTTGCCTGGAGTGAAGCGGGCAGTGGACGAGTGGACTTTGCGCCATAAGGCGAAGTTTCAGATGGTGTTACTGTAGTAATTTGTGATATAATGAGGGAAATAGTTAAGGAGTAATATGACAACAAACAATAATGTTACAAAGATTTTCTTGGTGCTAAATTCTGGATCATCCTCGGAAAAGTTTTCGCTTTATGAGGGCGAGGACGAGGTATGTTCACTATATTTTGAGGGAATTGAAGAGAACGGCAAGAAGATATTTATCTGTACCATCACACGGGCAGACGGTTCGGAGGAAGTAGTAGATAAAAAATGGGATAGTTTGGACGTAGCGTTTAAGGAAGCGAAGGCTATCTTTGAAAAGGAAGGATTTATTAATGAAGCGCATCCTTTGGATGGCATCTTAGTGCGTGTAGTAGCGGCGGGGAAGTACTTCTCTCAAAATCATATCGTGGATGCACAGACTTTTGAGGAACTTGAGAAGGTGCGTGTGACAAATCCATTGCATGTACCTGGCACTGAGCGGGGAATTAAGAATGCGACAGCTACATTCCCAGGCGTGCCGGTGATGATTATGAGTGATGCAGAGGCTTTGACGGCGGAATCGCGTAGGGATACCGCGTATGCTTTGCCGCGTGAGATTATCGAAGAATTTGATCTAGGACGTTGGGGCGCGCATGGAGCATCTTATGGTTATATGATGGGTCGTATTCCAGAACTAGAATTGCTAGAGAAGAAGATGATCGTGTGTCATCTTGGCTCTGGTTGCTCGGTGACAGCCTTGATCGATGGCAAGCCGGCTTATACTTCAATGGGAGAGACACCACTCGAAGGTCTGATGTCGTCAACGAGGACTGGCTCGATTGATCCGACAATCGGTGCCTTGCTTGGCGAAAAGCTGGGAGCGGCGGAAGCGATCAAGCTAATGAATAAGGAGTCTGGGCTTCTTGCGATGGTTGGCTCGAATGATATGCGAGAGATTATTGCAGGAGTAGAAGAGGGGAACGAAGATGCTACTGCGGCTTATAGTTTATTTATTGATGGGGTTGTTGGGAAAATTGGTGAGTTTGCAGCGAAGATGGGGGGCGTAGATGCAATCGTGTTTACCGCGACTATCGGAGAACGCTCTTTGCCGGTCAGAAGTTCGATAATTTCTAAGTTAGAGTTCATGGGCTTTAAGCTTGATAATGACGCTAAGTTAGATAAGAGTGCTGGATATGCTAATGTGGCAGCGGAGGATTCCAAACCTATTTATGTAATCCCGACGAATGAAGCGGCTTATATGATCAAGAAAGCTGCGGAGTTGCTAGATAATACGGACTAAATAAGGTTTTTCTAATAGCTGGACTTGAAATTTTAAGCACGTCATACACTGGCCCGCCGAGAGAACCGCCCTACGGGCGAACCTCTCGGGGGCGTCAGGAATATACTTGTTAAAATTTCAAATCATTTTATGCTATTAGAAAAACTTATTTAGTCCTTCTTCTAGTTTTCTTGTTATCATGTTCTAGGGGTATTAGTTAGTCTTTTGGCACTCTTGCATTATGAGTGCTAGTTTGTTATAATCGAGTCAGAAAAGGAGTGAACAAATATGGCACTTAAACCATTAAAAGATCGCGTAGTGGCGATAGTAGAGAAGCCACTCGAGAAAACAAAATCAGGAATCTTGCTGGGTGAGGCCAAAGAGAAGCCAGCTTATGCAGTAGTGGAGTCGGTCGGTCCGGAAGTTGAGTCTGTAAAGAAAGGGGATAAGATTGTCTACAAGGAATATTCGACGACTGAGATCAAGATTGACGATAAAGATTATATTATTCTAAAAGAAGAAGATGTTTTAGCCACAATGTAATGTGTGGAAAACCGGTGGAAAAGTTAGTTTAATAAAAGGAGAAAAATGGCAAAGAAGATTTATTATGAGGCCGAAGCACGAGAGAAAGTCTTATCAGGTGCGAAGCAATTATACGATGCAGTAAAAGTCACGTTTGGTCCGAAGGGTAAGAATGTGATCATTGAAAAAGAATACGGCGCTCCAGTGATTACACATGATGGTGTAACTGTGGCTGAAGCTGTTGAACTACCTAATTCTGAAGATAAATTGGGAGAGGCTGTTGGTGTAAAATTGATCAAGACTGCAGCTCAAAAATTAAACAAGGTAGCTGGTGATGGTACTACTACGGTGACAGTCTTAACTTATAATATTTTGTCAGAAGCAAATAAATTGATCGCAGCGGGTGTAAATCCGATGGAGCTTAGAGCCGGAATTGAGAAAGCTGGCGCAGAAATCGTAGCTGAGATTGATAAGGCTGCTGAGAAGATTGACGGTGATTCTGGTAAAGTGGCTGAAGTAGCTACTATTTCGGCGGGAGATTCTGAGATTGGTGAGCTGATCGCAGAAGTGATCTCGAAGATTGGCAAAGATGGTGTAGTAACGGTAGAGGCTGGTCAAGGTCTCGAGATGGAATCTGATATTGTAGAAGGATTCTCGTATGATAAGGGCTACTCTTCGCCGTTCTTTGTGACAGATGTAAATAGACAAGAGGCGGTATTTGAAAAGCCGTTAATCTTAGTAACAGACCGTAAGATTTCAGCGGCGTCGGATGTTTTGCCACTGCTCGAAAAGGTAGCGCAGACTGGTAAGAAAGATTTAGTGATCATTGCTGAGGAAGTAGAGGGAGAAGCTTTGTCACTACTAGTGCTTAATAAATTGAAGGGCGTGTTTAATTCGCTAGTATTGAAGGCACCAGCTTTTGGTGATAGGCGTAAGGAGATAATGGAAGATATCGCGATCTTGACGGATGCTACGGTGGTATCGGCTGACAAAGGCTTAAAGCTTGAAGAGGTGGGGCTTGAGGTGCTAGGCTCAGCCGCTAAGGTGATCGCAACAAAAGACGAGACTACGATCATTAAGGGGGCTGGTGACAAGAAGGCTGTGAAGGAGCGAATTGAATTAATCAACTCACAGGCTTCTATTGCAAAATCTGATTATGAACGTGAAGAATTGGAGAAGCGAGCGGCGGCGTTGCTTGGTAAGGTAGCTGTGATAAAAGTTGGCGGAGCATCGGAGACTGCGATTGAAGAGAAGAAATATCGGGTAGATGATGCTGTGGCTGCGACAAAGGCGGCGCTTGCAGAAGGTATTGTGACTGGTGGCGGTGTAACACTAGTAAATATGGCTGGCCGTTTAGACGCTTCGGACGCCGGTGCTAGAATTGTACGGGAGGCACTTAAAGCTCCGTTTGTACACATCATGGAAAATGCTGGTCTTAATGCACAGGCATTACTAGCTGAAGTAGAGTCGGCAAAGGCTGGTATGGGTGTAAATGTGATGGCACCGGAGAAGGGATTGGTAGATCTCAAGAAGGCGGGTGTGATCGATCCAGCTAAGGTGACAAAAGAGGCTGTAAAGAATGCTACTTCAATTGCTGCTACGGCTATCACGATGGGGGCTTTGATCTGTGAGATCCCTGAAGAAAAGCCAGCGGCTCCTGATATGGGTGGTATGTATTAGATCTCTATGCCTTGAGATAGGCTTATGTATAGAAGATTGAGAAAATGGAATGGGCTAGACTCATTCCATTTTTTGTTGATAATAAAAGCAATCCCGTTGGGGGATTGCTTAGTGTGAGGTGGGTAACCTATTACATTTTGTCGATGGACTTGACGAGATAGAGGAGGGCGTTGGCACGCTCGGTCTCGTCAGCAATCTCACGAGCAGCGCGGTAAGCTGGATCAAGGACGGTGTAATCTTTGAGGTCGTCAAAGATGTCACGGTAGATGCCGAATTTTTCGGAGCTATTCATATTGATCTTGTCCAAGAGAGGTACGAGGTCACGTAAGGCAGCTTTCTTAACTTCTCCGGTACTGAGAGATTGTGGTACTGGCTCTGGCATTGGTTGCTCGAGGACCGGTGCAGCTGGGGCTTCAGGTGCCGCTGGAGCTGCTGGAGCTTCTGGGGCTGGGGTGCCAAAATTGTTGATCTCAGGAATATCCATAGACTCTAGTGGCGCGATCGGGGCTGGAGCTTCGGTAACTGTGGCTACCTTTGGCTCTGGGAATGGACCCACTGGCTCGTCGAGCTCGCCTGTGTCGCCTTCTGGTACAGAAGAAGGAGCAGCTACCGGATCCGAAAAAACAGGATCGATGCTGGTCGTGTTAGTAATATCGTCAATTGCTTTCTGCAAGTCGTTGTCTACACTTGCCGGATTGTCTATAGTTTGATTTTGGTCCATTTTGCCCACCTTTACGTTAATAGTTATGTTTATAATATCACAGTATGATTAAATTCGCAAGAAATTTACGATCTTATCGAGAAAATCTTGCTTAACTTCTTCCATTGGGAGTCTTGCTCCTAGTGCATCTACAATCTGCTCGCCACTTCCGCCAGGGAAGTAGACTTTAACATTGAGGCCGAGACGCTTCTTAGGGATCAAGACAGCGGAGTAATGATTGTCTTCTTTGACGATGCCGAAGGCTTTGTAATCGTCGTATTTATGGAGATTGTTGCCTTCGTATAGACCATCTTTGTTGAGCGTGTATTGAATGGTGCGGGGAGGGCGAAGGTTGGAGGTCAAAATTGCGATGACGCTGAGGATAACTAATGCAAGGAAAGTCCACCAAGTCTGCCATACAGCGATGGCGCTGAGGCCGACCCCTACAAGAATAAGACCAATATACCAGCCGGCATTGTGCTCGCGTACGATGTATTCTTCGGCTTGCCAAGAGATATCTGATTGATTTGCCATAAACTTATTATAGCACATTTCACAAAAAAAGATAAAATGTGATAGAATAGTAGATATGCGGAGGGTTACCCAAGTGGTTGAAGGGGACTCATTGCTAACGAGTTAGTCCGGGGCTACCTGGAGCGAGGGTTCAAATCCCTCACCCTCCGCCATGGATTTGTGTTTTTTGGAGCGTCGTGTGGTTTGTAAGTTTCCTGTGGGGGAGTTTTTTATGCATGAGAAAGAGGTAGTCTGATGTTTCTATATGCTAGAGATACAACGGATTGTCATTCCTGACGGCTTAGAATACGAGTTTCCATCTGGATTGATGCTACTGTAGTTAGGAGGAGTATCAATATAAGTTATGGCGTAAGCTTGACTATTGGTAAACGCTGAGGATGACCAATAAAACATATTCCAACCAAGTGTAGGCGCAGATTTTGCTTGATCAGAATGGACAAAATTAATTGGATAGGCTCGCCATCTATTAGTGACCTCTATGGATTCCTGGTATGTTCCTGTGCCACCCATAGCTATATCTAATGTGTAGTAATCTCCTGCAACACCGCCTATTGGTATATGCCAGCCATTGGGGCAAATATCTCCAGCCGCATTACCACTAGACTTCTCAAAATTGCCGTTACCAGCTGTAGCAGAATACCAGTTGTAATAATTGCCATAGCTGTATATATTCATAAAGGCATTATAGTTTGTAGAGGTGTTATTAATAAAGAGAGTAGTGTTATTGGTAGCTAGCATGGATTGGTCGATACAAGCAGCAGAATCGCTTGTGCACCAAGTAGTTTGGGTTGGATCTATTGATGCTGAGAGATGGTTTGATGTAGAACCGTCTGAATTCGTGAGTGGGAGTGAAGGATTGTTAGTATTGGCAGAAGTTAGCTCTGGAACATTGTCTAGTCTCAGGTTCTCAATCATCCAGCATTTGTTGTCGGCGAGTTTAGCTACAGCATAGACATCGTTGTCTCTAGAATCTTTAAGGGCAGTGACGCTTCCTTGGCTTAGACTAGAGCAACCATTCCAGTTCTGGAGATCTCCAGCAGATGGCACCCAGATGGCGTAGAGGGAGAGACCGCTAGATTCTATATCGCTTGGAGCTGTGATGGTTTGGTTAGGGCCATAGTTAGCGCCCGAGTAATCATATGAAGTATTCCAACCTGCAAAGCCATAGCCTGGTTTCTTGAAGTTAGAGGCCCAGAGAGTAAGTTGCGAGTTATTGGTAATGTTGGTGCTAGTATAGGCATTAGGAAAGGGTTCGCTCTGCATCCCCATCTCCCCTTCAGTAGGAGTAAGAGAGTTTACATTATAGCAGATCTTACCTGCAGGACAGGAGATAGGACCTAGTTCTGGTTCTGGATTAGTTACAGCATAGAAGTTGATGGTATTAGTATAAGTACCAGCAGGTTGAGATTGGCTAGCTCTTGCTCCGATCTTAAACCTGACACTTTTACTGTCTGCTGGGTCAGTAGTGCTGATTAATGTAACACCACCTTTACCACGTTCATTGGTATTGTCGTTATTGTCTAATGGTAAGCCTGCATAGCCTGATGCAGTAGAGCCAATACTGCCTGATATCCAATTAGAGCCATTATCTACTGAATAGGAATATCCCCAAGTATCTTCACCAAAGTTAGATAGAGCAGAGGCTGTACCTGCAGT
>JAZQBP010000005.1:0-24666 GCA_045545815.1 Candidatus Nanosyncoccus sp.
GAAGCTCCATCAAATCCACCTATGCTGCCTATATCTCTAAGACTCAACCATCAGATACTTATGAAGGTAAGGTTAAATATACTCTTGTTCATCCGGCAAATGAAGAACCTGCTCAGCCATTACCTGCTAAACCAGGCAAGATAGTCTATCATCCAAATACCAGCTCCGTACAAGGGCAGATGGGAGACCAGGACGCTACAAACAGCGCAGAGACAACCCTCTGGGCATCTAACTTCAAACGTACAGGCTATGGCTTTGCCGGTTGGAATACCTCCTTTGACTATTCAGGCACTAACTATGGTCCTAACCAAACCATCACCGCTCCAGCTGACGTACAAGCAAATGGTCTATCTCTCTATGCTGTATGGATCAAATCCGCAGGTACAATACAGAACTGGGATGGTTGTTCCAGCCTAGCCAAAGGCGCTACTACTGCCCTTACTGACGAACGAGATGGTAATACTTACGCTATAGCTAAACTCGCAGATAATAAATGTTGGACTATAGAAAACTTAAGACTAGCAGACAAAGATGCAAGCAATAGTGACATAGAGTTATCCAGCACTAACACCCACAACCCATCTCTGCCACTTAATAATTCTTGGTACTATACAAACCAACAAGGTACTCTCTCTACTTCAAACCACCTCTCCGCCACGTCAGATCCTACTTCCACTGATCCAAATACTGCTTGGTGTACTACAAACTCATCAGACTGTGACGACCAATCTATGCTAGCTACCAACAATACAGCTAACTTCACCACTAACACATCCAGCACCCAAAGTAGCAACATCTACAGCTACGGTAACTATTACAACTGGTACTCTGCTACAGCAGGTCACGGTAAATATGGTTCTAGCTACAGTCAAGGCTACGAAGCTCCAGGCGACATCTGTCCTGCAGGTTGGCACTTGCCAAAAGGTGGTAACAAATCCCAAGAATCCACCAATGAATTCTGGCAACTAATTGTCACAGGATTAAATGGAGGTACAAATCCAGCTAACTATGATAGCTATGCCACACCATATTACACAGGAACAGAAGCAACCCCAGTCTCTAACTCCCTCAGATCCTATCCTAATAATTTCGTTTATTCCGGCAACGTGTCTGGTTCGTCGGTGTACCTTCGTGGTTCGTACGGTTACTATTGGTCGTCCTCTGCGGGCGGTAGCAGCAGCGCGTACAGACTGAGCTTCCGCAGTAGCCGCGTCAGCCCAGGCGCGGACAGCGACAGCAAGTACAACAGTAGTATGGTGCGTTGCGTTAGCGGTGTATAGCGGAAAATGAGATGAAACGACGCTGTCCGAAAGATGAAGAAAGAATAGAAATTAAGAAAAAATGAAAGGAGCAAATGAGTAAAACAGAATATAAGATAACCACAGCCAGACTAAGCCTTATTGGTTCGTTGAGCTTGGTAGGTATGACTGTGCTTTCTGGTATGATCCTTTCATCGTCTATTGTTTCCGCCGAAGATAACATCTCAGTTGTAGACAAGATCAACATCACCGTCCCACTCTCTTGTTCTCTTTCTGGTACTGGTATGACTTCTCACACAGCTACTATAGAAAATGGACGTTATGTTTCTGATATAGGTACTACCACACTTAAAGCCTTCTGTAATGATAATAATGGTTTTGCTATCTATGCTACAGGATACACAGGAGACGTAATAGGACAAGAGAATAGTAATAAGCTAGTAGGAACTCCTAGTACTATAGGAAACATATCTACTGGTACTGCTACGTCTGGAGACACAAGTAACTGGTCTATGAAACTAGCTGCTACATCTACTCCTACACCTACATATCCTATCACCATAGATAATAGCTTTAATGCATATAAAGAAGTACCCAATGAATATACTAAAGTAGCTCATAGAGATAGTAGTACAGACACAGGAGAGAATGCAGAAGGAGCTACCCTAATCTCTACTTATGCCTCATACATCTCCAAAACTCAAGCTGCTGGGGCGTACTCAGGGAAAGTGATCTATACGCTTGTCCACCCAAGCAATGAAGAACCACCACATGAAGTAGCCTGTGAGGCTGGGAAGATTTGCTATAATCCTAATACCACTACTGGTTTAGGGCAGATGGGGAGACAGACTAAAACTGACTACACGGGCTTCAATAACATCACTGATGGCTCTTCTGTAGAGCTTTGGGCTCCCAACTTCAAACGCACTGGTTACGGCTTTGCTGGTTGGAATACAGCATATGATTACTCAGGCACTAATTACGGCCCTAACCAAACCATCACTGCTCCAGCTGACGTAGAAACAAATGGCCTATCTCTCTATGCCGTCTGGATCAAATCTGCTGGTTCGCTACAAAACTGGGTCGGATGTGATTCACTAGCCCAAGGCGCTACCACCGCCCTTACAGATGAACGGGATAGCAATACCTACGCTGTAGCTAAGCTAGCGGATGGTAAATGCTGGACTATAGAAAACCTCAGGCTAGATAATACCCCGGAACTCTCATCTGCAAACACCCACGACCCATCTCTCCCGATCACTAATATCTACAATGCAGACCCAGCTCAGGCTACTAGTTCAAACCATCTTTCATCCACTACAGACCCAACTCAGACTGCCTGGTGCACATCTAACTCCAGTGCCTGTGACGACCAATCTATGCTAGCAACTAATAATACCACTCTCTTCACAAATAACACCACATCAAGCTACATTGCCTCTAGTAACGTCTATTCCTACGGTAATTATTATAACTGGTACTCAGCTACAGCGGGAAATGGTACTTACAGCAAATCTAGTGGTAATGTATCAGGCGATATCTGTCCAGCAGGATGGCATCTCCCAACTGGAGGCAGTGCCTCGGCGGAATTTGGTGCGCTAGATGTTGCTATGGGTGGTACGGGAGAAAATCAATTTGTACCGTATGGGGAAACCGCTAGTCAACTAGCCAAATGGCGTTCATATCCCAATAACTTTGTCTATTCTGGGGGCGTGTATGGTTCCTCGGTTTACAGCCGCGGTTCCTATGGGATTTATTGGTCATCTTCGACGATTAGTAGTAGCAACGCCTACTTCTTATACATGGGTAGTAATATGGATAGTAGCGTCATAGGCCCAATGTATCACAACTCTATATATGAGGGAAAGACGGTGCGTTGTATTGCTGACGTGTAGAGAAAATAGCGGCGTTTAATGACGCCGCTTTTTGTGCTATAATTATTGTTATGGATATATTTTTAGGTGTGATGGGGGTGATAATCATAATATTATTGGTAATCTTAATCCTACGGAAGCCAAAGATTGAGGCTTCTAGTGATTTAAAAGCCATGGATGAACGTTTAATTCGTATGGAGGGGGAAGTCGCTAAACTGAATCCAGCGATGGATCGAAATTTCAGAGAGAGTCGTAAAGAGTTGGCTGATAGTCTTGAACGGATGCGTGGCGTGAATGAAAAAAGTTTCGAGCAAATGCGCACCAGCAATGAAAAAAGTCTCGAGCAGCTACGTACTGGCAATGAGAAGAAGTTAGAGGAGATGAGGGAGACGGTAGATGAAAAGTTGAAGGCTTCGGTAGAGAAGAGATTTAACGAGAGTTTCAAGTCGATCTCGGCACAGCTGACACAAGTTTACCAAGGGCTTGGCGAGATGAAAAATCTGGCTACAGGTGTGGGTGACCTGAAAAAAGTGATGGAAGGAGTAAAGACACGGGGTATTTATGGCGAGGTTCAACTAGGTGCAATTATCGAGGATATATTAAACAAAACACAATATGAAGAGAATGTGGCTACTAAGAAGGGGAGTGCTGACCGGGTGGAATTTGCTATCAAGATGCCGGGGAAAGACAAAGACAATATCGTGTATCTGCCAATCGACTCGAAGTTTCCGGTGGAGAATTATTCGAGACTAATCGCAGCGTACGATAGTGGTAGTAAGACGGAGATTGATAAGTATTCGAAAGCACTAGCGACAGACGTGAAAGAGCAGGCCAAGAAGATCTCGACCAAATATCTTGATCCACCAATGACGACGGATTTCGGCATGATGTTTGTACCGACGGAGTCTTTATATGCAGAGATATTACGTATCCCAGGCTTGTCGGATGAGCTGAGACAGAAATACCATGTATCGGTCGCTAGCCCTTCGACTTTGCCAGTAGCACTAAATGGCCTCTTGATGGGCTTTAAGACGGTGGCGATAGAGAAGCGTTCGGCTGAGGTTTGGCAGACTTTGGGGGCCGTCAAGACTCAATTTGGAAAGTTTAGTGAATTACTTGAAGGAGTGCAGAAGAAGTTGCAGGAATCTGCTAATAAGATCGAATCAGCAAAGACTACTTCGCGCACGATCGAGCGTAAACTACGTGATGTAGAGGAATTACCGGAATCGGAATCAATTAAAATGATTGGGGAGGTGGAATGAAAGTCACGATAATTGGTGCAGGGGCATATGGTACAGCGCTTGGGGGCTTGGTAGCTGGTAATGGGTATGATGTAGATTACTATGATCCGAAACGTGAACCGGAAAGACTAAAAAGTGCTACTTCTGGAGCAAAGGTTATCATTCTTTGCGCTCCTTCTGAATCAGCTACGCGTTTACTGCCGCATCTGCCGAAGGACGTTCCACTTATTGTCGCAACTAAAGGATTCTTATCAGATAAACCCTTTGCTGATTTTAAAGAATGGGCAGTCGTATCGGGACCTGGCTTTGCGGATGAGATAAAGACGGGCAAGGATACCTGGCTGACAATTACGTCTAAGTGGGTGGCGGATTACTTGAAAGCCCCTCATATGCATTTTGAAGTAATGAGTGATAAGAAGGCGGTGCTAATGTGTGGCGCCTTAAAGAATGTTTATGCGATTCTAGCTGGAAAGAGTGGGCTTGAGCCACACACGCGAGCAATGAGAGATTTCATCAAGTTCACTTCTAATGAAATGCGGGAGATACTACGTGCTAATGGCGCAAATGAAAAGACGGTTGATAGTCCGTGTGGGATCAAGGACCTAACGCTGACTTGTAGTAATGGTTCGCGTAATTTTGGTTTTGGTCGCGAACTATATAGGCATAGGCGATCTAATTCGGATGTAACGGTCGAGGGCGTGTCTACTCTCAAGCGGATCAAAAATGGTGCGATCATTGTTCCTGGTTCGGCACATTATCTTCATGCATTATTATTGGAGTATTCAATATGGGGTTAAACGCTAAGCAAAAGGAAGCTGTAGAATACCTTGATGGGCCACTTTTGGTGCTAGCGGGACCTGGTACTGGTAAGACTCAACTTCTGTCTGAGAAAGTCGCATATATTCTCAAAAATACTGATACTAACCCAGAAAATATCCTTTGTATGACTTTCACAGAGACTGGAGCTGCTAATATGCGCGAGCGTCTAAAGACGATCGTGGGTAAAGAGGGGGCTAAAGTTAATATCAGCACATATCATGCTTTTGGGTCTGAGATATTAGCTCAGTACAAAAATTATTCTGAGGATTATGACAGAAGGCTTGATGCGGCGATCGACGAGGTGACGCAGTTCAAGATTGTCAAAGAGATACAAGATTCTCTGAACGGACGAGATATCTTACGTGGCGATGCGGTGAAGGATATCATTTCGGTGATCTCTGCGGCTAAGTCGGCTGGGCTAGATGCTGATGATCTCAAGATAATCGCTGAGAAAAATATGGCAGATTCGGAGATTTTATCAAAGGCTATCTCTCCACTACTTAAGAATGTTGTGCCGCGTGCTTTCAAGGAATCGTATGAGAACGCATATCAACCCATCTACGAGATACTGGGTGAATACACTGAAAGTAATGTGATACTCAAGGGGATCGAGCGTTCGATTTGTGTATTAGCTAGAGACCTAAAGACAGCTATTATCGATGCGGAATCATCTGGGAAGATCAAGTCTCTCAGTGAGTGGAAGGATAAACATTTTGAAAAGGATCAGCGTGGAAACTATCGATTAAAAGACAGGGTAGCCAATAAGAAGCTATTATCACTGGCGAATATTATGGCGCAATACGGTACATACCTTCGTGAAAATGGATTATATGACTTTGATGATATGATTCAGGAAGCCGTAAAAGTATTACAGAAAGATGCTGGGTTTAAAGCAACTCTATCCGAGCGCTATCAATTTATCATGCTGGATGAGTTTCAGGACACCAACCCATCGCAGTTTGCGATCATCAAGGAATTGACGGATTATGAGAAGCCGTTGATAATGGCGGTAGGGGATGATGATCAAGCGATCTATGAGTTTCAGGGTGCGCTCAGCACCAATCTAACAGATTACCAGAAACATTATAATGCTGAAGTGATCGCTTTGACGGAGAACTATAGAAGTACGCAAGAGATATTGGATTTCTCAAGAGAAGTCATTAATCAGGCTACGGATCGATTCGCTGATAAGGAGCTTGTGGCGCATAATGAAGCTCCTAAGGAATCGCAAATCTATCGTCATGAATTCTTGTCTTCGGACATGGAATATGGTTTTGTAGCCGAGAAAATTGCGGAGCTAGTGAAGGCGGGCGTACCCCAGAATGAGATTGCGATTATCTCTTATAAGACAAAATATTTTATGCCGCTTTTGCCGTATCTCAAAGCTTATCCGGAGATAAATATTGCTTATGAGAAAAAGGATAATCTGCTTGAGGATGAGAAGATACATGAGCTTTTGACTTTGGCGCGCTTTATATATGAAATAGCTAATGAAAAACGCCCAACTGTGTCTGCGCTCGAGGTATTTTCTTATTCTTTCTTAAAGTTACCCGTACTTGAGGTGATCAAGTTAGTCTCCCACGCTCGGAATGAGAAAAAAGCAATCTTTGATGCCTTGACTGAATCAGAGAATCTTGAGATTCAAGCCGTGGTGGATTGGATGGCGAAATTAGCAGCAAAATCTTTCACGGAGCCACTTGAAGTATTCTTAGATTATCTGATTGGCACGGTTGAGTTGGACGGGTATCGTTCGCAATTCCTAAGTTGCTATGCGAAGGATGAATATGAGGCATTTTCGCTTTATGAGAAATTGGCCTCACTGCGTGGTAAGCTAAGAAAACATTTTGGAGACAAGAGCATTAAGCTTGCGGATCTGATACAAATGCTTGATGATTATGAGGCTGCAGATATGTCGCTTAATACTACCTCTCCCTACAAAGATGCCGATGATGCCGTATCAATATTATCCGCACATAAGGCAAAAGGTCTTGAATTTACGTATGTCTTTATTATTTCTGCTGACCACACGGCCTGGGGGAAGGGAAAGGGGAATAACAATCTACTAGCTTTGCCTAAAAATCTCTTACAGATTCGACATACGGGCGCTACGGATGGAGAGAAGCTAAGAATTTTATATGTGGCTTTAACCCGTGCAAAACACACGTTATATATCACAAATTCTTTACATGATTTTAATGGGAAGAGCCCGGATAGATTGGAATATCTTGATGAATATATTAATGAGGACAAAGTTGTCTCGTCGTTTCTTCCTACGAAATTTGTCACTACGCATTATGATGAAGTTACATACGACAAATCGCAACAGAATATCAAGAATTGGCTAGCACCTTACATTAAAGCGACGCCTGATATGCGCTCTGTCTATAAGGAAAGAGTTGGCAAATGGCGAATGTCGGCTTCTAGCTTGACCTCATTTATAGATATAGTATATGCTGGGCCGGAGAGTTTCTTTAAGAACTATATCCTTCAGGCGCCTGGTGAGCCTGAGACTGAGGCACTGGCTTATGGCGATCTTGTTCATAAAACCTTTGAGAAGGTAACCAATTCTGATATTTCTGACGAAGAGGCTGTTTCTTATTTCTTGGCTGAGCTGGAAAAGAAAGAGCTTTCAACAGAGATAATGCAAAAAATCCGTGAACGTGGTCCGGCAGATATAGCTATCTCGCTCGAGAAATTTGGAAGAATTTTGCGTAATGGCAAAGCTGAAGTGAATCTCGCGCCAGAAAAATTGACGATTGAGGGCGTGCCGGTGACGGGCAAGATCGACCATATCTTAATCGATGAGGATTCTAAGACGATCGAAATATTTGACTTTAAGACTGGCGGGTATCATAAGGAAAAATGGCGCTCACATGCTACGCTTTATAAATACATGTTGCAACTCGGCTTTTACAAGTTGTTATTGAATGCTTCACCAACCTACGCTAAATACAAGGTTGAGAAGGCACATATTCTGTTTGTGACGCCTGACCGTGATGCTGAGGTGTATGATAAGGTTTATGAGTTTAACGAAGAGGACGAGAAAGAACTAAAGCTATTAATTAAATCGGTTTACGACGTTGTCTCGTCGCTTCGATTTATGGATGATGAGGAGCTGTTTATTCAAGCCGATAATACACTAGGTATTAAAGATATCAAAAACTTCATTGCGCTCTTGCTTGCTAAGACTACTAAAAACTAGTATAATATGTAAGATACAACTATACTGGTATGTAGTACTTTAGAAAGGGGGTGAGGTGCTTGACTTACTCATGTCCAAGATGTGGAGCCGTATTCTTGACGGAAAAGGAAATGCTCCAACACAAAGTGGAATGTGGTTTGGGATATAAGCCTAAAAAGTGTATGTACTGTAATGGTACTGGATACGACGTCTATCGTATCAGATGCATTTATTGCAATGGTAGTGGCTTAGTTCCTTAACCTTAAAGTATTTTCCGTAAATATCAATAAAAACAAGCGCCTAACTACAAAAAGAGGCCTCTAGGTAGGCCTCTTTCTAACGCTTTTTCTCTTTTACTTCGTTGCGACCGAGGTTTTTCTTGGTCTCGACGAAGAGAACATGCTTTCTAAGAACTGGATCATACTTACGCAAGGAAAGCTTGTCGGGAGTATTCATCGTGTTCTTCTTAGTGTAGTAGGCACGCACCCCTGACTCTTCAGAGACGAGGCCGACTAGTTTACGCTTGGTATTATTCTTCTTTGCCATAATTCTTATTATTGTATCATGAAGTATGATAAATTACAAGGGTTTAGAGCTGTTTAGACGGTAGGATAGGTCACGTAGGACGTTTTCGAAATACATGAATGACTCATATGGTGAGGCATAGGCCGAAAAATAAGCGTGAACATTACCATCATGCCAGTATTTGGTACACATTGAATATGGGTGATCTGAGGTGGTGAGATGTCGCCAGTCTGAGATAAGCTTTTCGTCGTTGCTAGCTAATATGTCTTTGCGCAAAGCGTAGAGATCTTGCGTGGCGGAGTTTTGCATGGAGTTTGAGTGCCAGGCCGAGAGATCACGTTCGGTGTCTGCCCAGGTCACGGTCTCTGGCATAGAAACTTCGTCTGCAGGAGCTTCAAGTTCAGTTGCCTCGGAAACGGTGACGAATTTGTTCTCATATTGGCCGAGCCAAGCAGGAATAAGCTGGTCCATGAAGTCAAAGATACCAGTGTCTTCCCATTGATGTTCACCAAAAGTCTCAAAGTCCATAAATAGATTGATTAAGGGGCCGCGTAGGCAGTCGTCGTCGAGCCAGCGTAGGTATTTGGGTACAGTAAGTGGCCATTCTGACCAACTACGATTGGAAAAACGGAAGGCGATATCATCTGATAGGCGATAGTTCTTGAGTAATAATTTGATATTGTCGCAGCCTGCTGGGCGGTAGACGTGGTTTGGACTTCGCCAGCCAAGAATCTTATCCCAACCTTCTGCAAGGATAGCTCGATAGCCTGCATTTTCGGCCCATTTAGCTAGGTTGTCGTTATAGGCTAGCTCGGTGTTGCGGAAAGCTTTAGGCGTTACGCCGAACAATTGCTTGATCTTATCGGTATGCATCTTGACTTGAGTCTCGAATTCAGCCTGATTGTCAAAAAATGATAATGAATGATAGTATGTCTCGCCGACAATTTCGACTTGGCCGGATTCTACCATTGAACGAATTGTATCGATGAGTTCGGGTGCCCATTTTTCGGCTTGTTCTAGCCACGTGCCGGTGATCGAGAATGATACTTTGAAGCCTGGATATTTCTTCATATTGCGCTGGAGCAAAGCGAGCATTGGGCGATAACTCTTGTTGGCGACTTTCTTAAAAATCCTTTCATTAGATTGGCGACCGTCGTAGTAATCAGTGAAGTAATTGGAATCGTTGCTGACATCAAAAATGGAGTATTCGCGATAGCGGACGGGCTGATGGATATGTAAATACAGACATATTGCACGCATTATGAACGAATCCCCTTATGTTTAATAGTATTATTATATACTTTGAGACATTTTTTGGCAACTTTATCCCACGAAATTTTATGGTATTCTTTGAGGACATTTTCTTGTAGGGTTTGTTTGAGGGCAGGATTTTCGGCAATAGCTAGGATTTCGTCTGCGAGCTTACGTTGGTCCCAGAAATCGTATTTTAGGGCTGACCATATCACTTCCGATACGCCGGACTGGTGGGTGAGGATCAGGCAGTCACCGTGGTGAGCAGCTTCAAGGGCCGTTAAGCCGAATGGTTCAGAGACCGAGCTCATCACGAAGATGTCTGTGATACTATAAATATCGCGCAACTTACGACCGCGGATGAATCCAGTGAAAATGACATTTTTGGCGATATTAAGATCGGCAGCTAGTTGTATTAATTCGTTGCGTTCTTCGCCGTCACCTGCAAAAATAAAGATTAGATTTGGATTCTTATCAATAGCGAGAGCAGCAGCACGCATGAGGCCTGGTAGGCCTTTTTGTACAGTGAAACGACCCACAGTCGAGACAATAGTGTGTCCTGTAGCCTTGAGCTGTTTGACATATCTATAGGTACGATCGTCGAAATGGTAGTCAGATTTTTCGTAGTTTTCGTCGAGAGAATTGTAAATCACCTCGATTTTGTTCATTGGTATATGATATTTATCATGGATGATGCGTTTAGTAGATTCAGAAACTGCGATGATACGATCGGCTTGCATGAGGCCTTCGTATTCAATCTCGTGAATGAGTGGATTGCCGGCCTTCATACCGGCGCGGTCGAATTCGGTGGCGTGAACGTGAGCGATCAAGGGAGCACCAGTAGTTTTTTTGGCGAGTACTCCTGCTTCGTAGGTAAGCCAGTCGTGAGCATGGATGAGATCTGGATGATGCGTAGAGAGATAGTTCTTAGTGTACTCGCAGTATTCGTGCTGAACGTCGCGGATAGAAGTGAGTGACTTGTGGTCGATTGTTGGGATAATCTCTTCTAAGATCTGCATATTGGTGTAGGCGCCATTACCGTAACGATAAATTGGGTCAAGCTTGGTCGCCGATAATACCTTCATAAAATCAATGCCTGGGTGCGTGGCTGAATATGGTACGACAAAATCAATATCAGCACCCTGGTGCGCCAAGGCCTTTGCCATATTAAAACAGGCTACACCAAGTCCGCCACTATTGTGCGGAGGGAGTTCCCAACCAAGCATTAGTATTTTCATCATATTTAATTATAGCACATTGTATTCCGTTTGTGCATAAAAAAAATGGCAGGGGTGGCAAGACTTGAACTCGCGACACACGGTTTTGGAGACCGTTGCTCTACCAACTGAGCTACACCCCTACGAAAAGTACTATAATTATTTTAACATAAATTATTGAAATATGGTACAATATAATTATGATGGAAGGTAATAGAAGAAATAAACCGCGGGCGCTTTTGGTATTTGGTGCACCATGCAGTGGGAAGACGACCTTCGCGGAAAAATTTGCCAAGAAATTTGGCTTGGCTTATTATGATTTTAATGAGCTGATGGAAGAAAATGGTTTCACTAGGGAACAGATGTTGGTGATCCTAGACGAAATCTTAAAGACTGGTCAGACTATCTTGATTGAAGGCGAGATTAATACCGAAGCTCAGCGCATTGAGATTCGCAATATTCTACGTGCGCGAGGCTATGAGCCGGCGCTTGTATGGGTACAGACTGATGTAGCTACCATTCGTAATCGCATGAAGATGAAATATCGTTCCGTTGGTCGAGCAAAAGATGCTTACGATGCAGCCGTAGCAGAGATGGAAGCGCCAATCGAGACTGAGCGTCCGATCATCCTTTCTGGTAAGCATACATTTGAAACTCAGACAAAGCATGTGATCGCTGGTCTGGCTGATTTGTAATATCGTGATAATTAAAGACGATGAATTCGGTGAAGTGATTGTGCGAAAAAATGCACTTTCGCGTGGTGTGAGATTTTCGGTGTCGACATCGGGCCGGCTGTCGATGTCAGTACCGAAGTATACTTCTGATTTTTTGGCAAAACGATTCTTAAATTCCAATCGCAAAGTTATACGAGAGAAATTGCCGGTCAAAGACCCTTCTATGCAGCGTGCTAGAGACTATCAAAAAAAGATTCTGATGAAGAAGGCGCGGGAATATTTACCCTATAGACTGGAATACTATGCTAAGTTATATGGTTATTCATATAATAAGTGTCGTTTGTCGCACGCTAATACTAGGTGGGGCTCCTGCTCTTCAAACCGTACAATTTCGCTAAATATTGGCTTAATGAAAGTACCCGAGCCACTACGTGATTATGTGATTTTACACGAACTTGCCCATCTGAATCATATGGATCACTCGAAAGCTTTCTGGGCAGAAGTCGGTTTACACGATAAGAATTATAAATCACACGAAAAAAAGTTAAAAATGTTTAGTCCTGGACTCTAAGTTGTGCTATAATTAAAACATAAGGAGTGTGGTGTGGAATTAAGACAACGTCTCAATCCGAAATATGTTTTCATTGGATTATATATTTTGGCGTTTCTGGCTTATGTTATTTATGGTTTGCAGCCGGCTGATGCGGTGGAGTCTTATGATATTTCAGGAAATCTACAGATTCCCAGCATTGGGCTTAATTCAGATATTGCTACTATAGGCCTTGAAAGTGGAGAATTACGCACTCCGGATACGATTATAGGGAGCTATACAAGAAATCCTAACAAAACTCTCCTGATTGGTCATGCTAGTACTGTGTTTGAAAATCTTAAAAATGCTCGACTTGGCGATAAGATATACTTGGACGGGGAAGAATATACCATAGATTCGATTAATCTTTCTGTAAAAGAAGATATTGATATGTTAGAATTATTATCTGAAAGCCCAAAGAAGACTTTAGTCTTGATGACGTGCGCTGGCGATATGCTCGAAGGCGGCGATGCGACTTTTAGGCTGATTGTGACCGCTTCAGTCTGATTGCAAAGCCTCCGCCTGGAGCCATATAAAGATCTAATGAATCTTGACGACCAACATGTTTTCTTTGTTTAATGATAGCAAATTGTTCATCACGATAATGAGCATTTTCGGCGTCAGTATAGATGCTGGCTTCGTATGCTCCACTGTCTAGGAAATCTAATGTTAAGTGTACTCGGCGACCAGATTCGTTGGTCACACCGCCAATATACCAATCATCGGTATCACGGTCTTTACGTGCCACCACGTAGTATTCGCCAATCTCTCCAGCTAGAGGTAGAGTGCGTTCAAAATTGGTAGGAACGGCGCGGATAAATTCAAATTCTTCTGGGAATCTTTCTTCGTAGATAAAGGGGCGGTCAGCAGCCATTTGCATACCAGAATATATGGTGACAAAATAAGCAAGTTGTCTGGCAAGCGTGGTAGACATACGTTTAACGCTATTGGCTAGATCCAATATGCCACTAGTATAATCCATCCCACCTGACAACATCCTGGTATATGGGAGGTAACAAGCGTGCGAGGGGCTTAGGGCTCCACCTTCGTATTCTTGCCCACGGGCGCCTTCGCGGCTTAAGAGATTTGGCCAAGTGCGTTCGATGCCGGTACCTTTGATCGGTTCGTGTATGTCGAGGCAGATTTTCTTACGGGCGGCTAGCTCTACTGTTTTTTGATAGTGATTAACACCCAGCTGTGAATGATGAAATTCGCGTCGTCCATGGATTAACATCATCGAACCAGCATATCCAGTCTTGATATAATGGACTCCGTTTGCAGCATAATAATTATAAGCATCCTCAAGTTGCTTTTCGTAGTTATCAATAAAGCCGACCGTCTCGTGATGGCCTACGATCTCAATCTTGTTACGCCTAGCATAGCTCGCTACTTCCTCAAGATTAAAATCTGATGTCGCAACGGAGAATTTGTTGTTGATACCATTTTCTAGCCAGTCTCCTTCCCAGCCTTCATTCCACCCCTCAATGAGTAGACCACTAATACCCAGACGTACCGCGGCGTCAATGTATTCTTTTGCATGTGCAGTAGTGGCGCCGTGACGTTCACCTGGAGCCCAAGTCCATTCACCAACATACATTGCCCACCAAATACCGATGAATTTAAGTGTATTAACCCAACTAAAATCACCTGATGGGGCATCGTTTAAGGCGTACATGGTGCGATTTGTGGTTAATTCAATGGCGGAGCCTGCTACCATGATGAGACGCCAGGGAGTTTGGAACGGCAATACTACATGTGCTCTTGTCCCGTCAGAGAGTGGTGTGATATCGGTCTGGAGAATGCCTTTTTCAGTTTTTTTGATCGTCATTGAACCATAATTATAGAGGGCTGCTTCGTGAATCGCCAAATAGTAGCCATTTGGTGTTTTGATAGTGAGTGGCGTATGTACTGGCCTTTCTAATTCGTGTACGACGGATTTTTCATAATTGTATTCGTATCTATCGGGTTGATATGCAGGTATCTTCCATACAATTGAGTTCTGGTCGATATTAAATTCGGTGTTTTCGTCTTTGATACTGATCTGCCTAAATTTGGGCTGAGGTGGAATCTCATAGCGAAAAGCCACTGCATTATCAAAGACTTTAAAACGTAAAGTAAAGATGCGTTTGTCTGGTGTATTTTCTGAGAAGTAGAAAATAGATTCAGTGTAATCATTAGGAATATATCGATCTTCTCCCCAGGGCATTTCGATGGTTTCCTGATGGGTCCTTGAAAGGGAACGGACGAGTTTTAGATTATGACCGAGAGGATTTTCTCCACAAATGTCGATGCTGAGTCTTGAAGGAGCGATTATTCTTTTATCGGTTCTGTACACAGAATACCAAATGTTACCAGATTTGAGTGTAAAATGACACCTCAACTGACCATTTGGCGAGACTATATCTCGCTCAACTTCTTTACGCGTAAAAAGAGTTGCCCACTTGAACATGATTTTATTATATCACATTATGGTATAATGTATTTATATGGCTAAACGTCGAATGAGCCGTTCTAAAACTATATTTACGAGAGCTGGAATGTTCGTGATTGTATTTATTGCGGTCTTTTTTGGCGTGCAATTTTTTACTAAGACTGGTGTATTCCATGTCCCTGGCGTGGTTCATTACGATGATAGTTTGTCTGAAACAGAAAAAAATACCCTGCAAGGTATCTTTACTGATGAAATAGTGTTGGATAGCGACGTTACTGTCTCCGCTCGTTATACGTTTGAGAAGCCCGAGCTTCAGACGGGAGAATATATATACAATATTTATGTCCCTGTGACTGACTTTTATAGTACTGATACGAATGTAGATATCTCGGACCCTAACTCGGTATTTATAGAAAATGGGATTAGTGATATGAGTTACACTTTGGTTCCTATTGAAGAGCTAGACTTTAAAAAGAAATTATTGAGCCTTAATGGCACTTATTATCTTGATTCGTTTGACAAGGGCGCAATCTTCCGTGTGGTCAAGTTTGATTCTGGTAAATTCGACGAAGAGATATCTCCACTCGTAGAAGGTGAATTCAAAAAAGATTTTCCTACCAAAGATACGGTCTTATCCTTTGCTCAGACAGGTGTGACTGCGATGTCGCGTGGCATGAATAAGAAGCTCGTGGAAGTAGGCGGCGACGCAACTTACTTTTCTGCGAATATCGGCGATTTTCTTTCAGGGTTTGATCTAACTCATACTTCAAATGAATCATCCTTTACTAACCTAGCTACGTCTGAGAATATTTGTTCTGATACAAGATTTATTGATACCTTGAAAGCAATAGGTTTGGATATTGTTGAGTTGACCGGCAATCATAATCAAGATTGCGGCAATGAAGCGGCCGAGCAATCTATTGATATCTATGAACAAAATGGAATCAAAATCGTTGGCGGAGGGAAAAATGCCGAGGCTGCTGCGGCGCCACTTGAAATACGAGATAAGGGGAATAATATCACAATGCTAGCATATAACCAATCGACAGGTGGTGCTACACTTGGTGATACACCCGGAGCAAATCAGTATTATGAGGAAGACGCCGCACAACGAATTACTGCTGCTAAAGAGCGGGGTGATTTCGTGATCGTTGATATCCAATATTTTGAATGTAGTGCTTATGTCTCTGAGATAGAAGATCCGACTTGTGACTATGCAAATTCGTCTGCTGGTGATCAGGTGGGTTTCTTCCGACATTTGATTGATCTCGGTGCTGATATAGTGGTTGGCACTTCGGCGCACCAACCTCAGACTTTTGAATTATATGGTAATGGCGCAATATATTATGGTTTAGGGAATCTATTCTTCGACCAAGTATGGTGGCCTGGTACAACACGGAGCTTGATTCTTGGTAATTATTTCTACAAAGGAAAATTGCTACAAACAAAAATCACACCGACTGTGTATGATGAAAATATGCAGACTCGAATACTAGATGAGGAGACGGCGAAATGGTTTCTAGGACGGCTAAGCGCAGTAAGACCATAAATAGATTATTGATGACGATATTGATTATTCTTATCGTTGCGATTGTCGTATTGGTGGCATTGATTTTTAATACTCGTACAGCTAGTGAGCTTGGTAAAGATACGGGCTCATCAAACGATGTTTCAACCCCCGATAACAAGACCAGTAAGCCATCTCCTACGAAGATTGATTTTCAACCTGTAGTCGATGACTGGGCTAACAGTACCTCAGGTGATAAGAGCATTGCGATCTTTGATCTTGATAAAAATGAGCTACTAGCTTCATATAACATTGATAAACAGTTTGACACTGCCTCTCTATATAAATTATTCGTAGTTTATGAAGGATATAGACGAGTTCAATCTGGTGAATGGGGTGGTGATGAGCTAGCTGGTCAGACGAATAAGACCATCTTGCAGTGCCTTGATCTTGCTATTCGCGAATCTAATTCTACATGTGCAGAGGCTATTTGGGGTATGATTGGGCGTAAAGAACTAGATAAGATCGTCCATGATGAATTCAAAATCACGCATACTGATATCTCTGCTTTAACATCTAACGCTAACGACATTACTTCTATAATGAAGATGTTCTACCAACATAAGCAGATAGCTGACGATAAATTAGTCGAGCAGCTAAAAGATTCATTTTTAAATCAGCCTATAACTGAATACGATTGGCGTCAGGGTTTACCGAGTGGTTTCGAAAAAGCAAATGTCTACAACAAAGTAGGCTGGGACTATAATCCAGATGAAAAAAGATGGAATCTTTATCACGATGCGTCAATAATAGAATTTCCTGATGATAATAGGCACTTTATTGTGGCAGTGATGACGAGCCACATTGCGCCAAATAAGATCGCCGAACTGGGGCGATCGATCGAAGCAAAATATCTCAGTCAATAATTAGTATGTGCTAAAGAATTGAGACCAATAGGTCTTATAGTCGGAAGACAAGTCAAAGTTGAAACCGACAGCAAGCTTAGTGTAATCTGGGTTTAGAATATTAGCGCGATGAGTGTCTGAGCTCATCCAGAGTGCTACAGTGGTGGCGGGAGAAACAGCAGCATTGCCAATGGCTAGATTTTCACCACTCACACCACCAGAACTTGGAACTGGGCAAGCAGTGGCCCATGAAGTGCCATCTGGACGATTGTGGGCGTAGAGCGTCATTGTTTCCTTGGCACGGGTATCGGCTGCTTCTTCGCAGGTATAACCCCAGGCTAGTTGGCCTAGATTATTCTTGACGCGGATCTTGTTGACGAGTGTCAAGACTTCATGTTTCCACTGGTCGGCCGGTGGCGCTACGACGGTAACTGTAATAGTATCCTTACGTTTACCATCATATGTACCAGCGGTGATAGTAGTAGTTCCAACGCCACTGATCACTGGATAACGACAAGTATTGCTATCGTATCCTAACCAAGTGCGGGCTGAGTTGTAGAAACCAGAGATAACGTTAGTATCAGAAGTCTGCCAGTACATCTCGCCTAGGTCTGAAAGGCTACCGCCAACACATAGATCAGTATCTGGGGTGGCATAGATTGTGACAGCTTTTTCGTTCCAGAGTTCACCAGCCGGGACTGGCGTGTTGTCAAATTCATGACTAGTGGTGGAAATGTAGTCGTCATTACCAGTGACATACATTTCTGGGGAGGTGGCATTCGAATCGGAAACTGATTCTAGTAGCTCCATTTCTTGTGCCGTGTCGTCTACAATGTCTGAGCGCTCGCCGACCGCACGGAATTCGATACCGCCGTTTAGCCAGATTGCACTAGCTATCAAGACACCAGCGACAAGTACTGCAGCTGCATTTAAAGACAGCAAGATAGTAAGCTTGTTATTCTTGGGTTTTGGTGATTCCATTATTTGGATCCCTTATCTTTATTTGAGCCGGAGATCTGTGAACGGATTGAGTTCATCAGACCATTCATGGCAGGCATGAGAGAGATAAATATGATGATCATGATGAAGTTTAGGATGATAACCTCTGTGGATGGTGTAGAACCACGGAAGAGTGCCGCGAATACGACTGAAAAGATGATCATGTATACAATTGCGATCGAAGCTACAACTACGACGTATGAGAATACGCGGAGCCAGATAGAATTAAGGTTGAGCATGCGATAGCGTAGGATGGTGTAATATACCGCCAGGATTGTCACGGCAAGTGCGAGCGGCCCGATCCAAATCAATTGCCAGTTATTGAATAACGGTAGGATTAGGTTGAATATCAACACTAGTGTACTTGATAGACCGAAGCTTCCCATTGTAACTATATCGCCACCGCGCTTGCGTTTGGAGCTGGTTTTGATAAATTGATAGAAAAATACGGAGATAATAGCTGGGACGATGGCCGCAAAGAAACCAATATAAGCAAAATATAGAGGGCCGATATTCATTGTTACGCTGTTGCCAGTGTTAGCTAAAATTACGTCCGAGTAAAGTGATTCTGGACTGATTAGAATAGCGGCACTGACCAATAAGCCGAGTAAACAAAATAGAAGAGTGGTGGCTTTACCATGTTTTTTATCCCATGCCCCATAACCTAGGAAAGCGGTGTCTAAAATAATGGCACTAATAAATGTCCAGTTAACATGCCAGCCGATTGTGTCGGTTTTGCTTGGGTGGGCAATCAGGAAGAAAGAAATGGATGCCATCCAGACGGTGGCGAAAATGGCGGCTAGAAAGTACCAGGCTGAACGAGCTCGATCACCTTTGCTTGAGCCAAAGAATACAATAGCGCCAGATAGGAATGTCAATACTGACACTGTGGTAAGTAAGATTACGATTAATTGCATTTACCTCCTTTTGTACCATTATATCACAAATCTTATATGCTTATCTAGGTTGAATATTGTTATTGAAATTATTACGGGAATTACCGATCGTAGTGGTGATTTCTGAGATTACGATATCGTCATATTTTTCATCGTCGATATAGATCGTGTATGTACTACCTAGCTCAAATTTTGCACCGCCGGCGGATAGATGGTTGAAGCTTTTTGCTGATGCGTGTTCTAAAATGGTCTGATTCTTAGAATCTACGATCTTGATCTCAGTGCCAGCATCATAAGTGTTCGAAAAATAGACACTGATATTATTGACACTGGAATTATTTCCTAATGTTTCAGCCATCCCGGCGGCGCCTATGGCTAGTGCCGTGCCACCATTCATGACAATACCCATGCCAGAGTCTAAGGCTCCGTTGCCATTGTCGGTTGGGCCGTCTACGATGATATCCCCACCATTGATATAGAACCAGCCATTACTATCAATACCATCACCGGTGGAGTCAACGTATATTTTGCCACCATTGATGGACAAGATACAATTTTCATCTACATTAAAATCGTTTGCTCCGGGACGATTGTTGGATGAACTGTCGGCTCCGCCACCAGCATTGATGCCGTCGTCGATGGTGGTCAGGCTGATGTCGCCATTATTAACTGTAATCTTTTGGGCTTCTAAACCTTCGTAGGCTTTGTTGATATTAATCGTGCCGTTATCAATGATCAGCTCACGATTAGCATGAATACCATCGTCGCCCGATACAATATGGATATTGCCTCTTGTGATACCAATATAATTATCGGAATGGATCGAATCATCACGCGTATCAATCATATATTCACCGCCGCTGATGAGAATACTGCGAGTAGCCTTGATGCCCTTGGCAACACTTGTCAAATTAAAATTGCCATTTTCGATGAGAACGAAGCCTTTACCTTGATCTATCGTATTGGTAGATTTGATGGCGTCTGCACCGGCAGTAATGGTGAAATTACCATTTGTGATATAGACCGAATCCTTGCCACGAATGGCGTCATCTTGAGATTTGATATCATAAGTACCACCTGTAAACTTAATATCGTCTTTGCCAACGATTGCGTCTTGATAATTACTGGTTAAAGTAAGTTTTCCTTCTCCTCCGACAGTTAGATCTGCCTTGGTATAGATAATACCAGTCACATCTTCGTCGTATTGGCTATCGTAAGTTGCGCCATCTACCAGCGAGTTTTCACCTACTAATTCGATAACTAGATCTTCGGCAGAGCTACAATAGATTGCCGGGCCGGAAGTGCTTGTGATATTTACATTATCCAGGATAAGGCGGACTTCACTAACTCCTGCATCTACCGTGATATTACCATCCGTAAGCGAGCCTGTTAAGTGATAGGTTCCGGATTCTGTGATAGTAAGGCTGTTTTGAAGGGTAATATCCACGGTCTGATATCGATCCCAATTGATTTTGAGGTCGCCATCGTCTACGTCGATTGAACTTGCGATCTTGTCTGTGTTATTTAATTCATGCGCATTATTTAAGATAATAGCGACGACGAGCATACCAATGGCTACAAGTAGTAGAATCAACGGCCGAAAGTCGTGCTTTCTCTTCATTAAATCTCCTCTTCACAGATTGGCTCAGATAGTAAGACTTTGAGATTGCAATTCTTGACACGGATTTCGTCTAGGAAAGCTTTTTCCTTGACGCCGTGGCGCAATTTAATATCATAGGTGAGTTTGTAGAGGCTCCCCATATTCATCGTCTTCATGCGAACCAATTTGGCGCGAGTGGTGTACTTCTTGAAGATATCGGTGAAGACCTCTTCATAATCCAAATCTTCCGGTATCACTATCTTAAGCACACGCTCGTGGGCATCTGGTTCTAGAATGTGAGTGTAACTGAAGAATAGTATAGCTACAATGGCGATCGCAGTAATGACAGTCGCAAAGAGAAGATGGCCCATACCAAGAGCGAGGCCAATCATCATGGCAAAGAAGACGCTGAGTAGGTCCTTGGCTTGACCTTGGATCGAACGGAAACGGATAAGAGAAAAAGCACCTAGAATTGCAATCGATGTGCCGAGGTTGCCGTTGATCATAATCATAACAGCCATGACAAGGAGTGGTAAGACCGCCAAAGTAGTAAGGAATCCTTTAGTGGTCTGAGATGTCTTCATATGCGTAAAAGCAATAGCAATACCGAGTATTAGCGCGGCGCCGGCGCAGATTAGAACCGTTTTGATATCTAGTCCGGTTGCTGTAGTGTCAAATATTGTATTAAACATTTTTCTCCTTTATTATCTTTTCGTAAGCTTTACCAACCTTGCTAAATTGTTGTGGGTAGAGCTTGAGTCGCGACATTTCTTCGACTAGCCAGAGGGGAAGAACGCCGTGAGCCTTAACCTCCATAATGATATTATGTTTGTCCTTAAAGTAGATTTTATCATGTTTTTCGTGATTGAAGCTTAAATTGCGGTCGCGATATTTGAGTTTTTCGTCAAAAGTGATCCTTAGATTATCTGCGCCTTTGTATGATTCTCGATTGTAAGTGACCAGGATTTTGGGCTTTAGATTAAAGTGATCGATCAGGTGGTCTACCTCGCGAGCGATCTGGAGGTCATTTTTTTGCTCTTCTTTTCTGGAGGCCAGCTCTAGTGCGGTGGCATTTTTATTGATCAATTCTTCGAAATCGCTGTGAGTTATCATAACACGGCGTTTGTATCCAGGATTCATGTCTCGACCTCGCATCTTGGTCTTGATCTCTAAAAAGACCCTATCGTATCCGCCATAGCTTCTGGCGCGGAGCTTATGCTTGAAGATAGGCTGGTCGATCGACTGGATGATTAGATCGTAATTATCCGTATCAAAATAGAGATTATATACTTCGGACTTATAATACCCATCTTTTTCCATATGGGCGCGAATGGCTTTTAACATCTCGGACTTATCTTTCTTGGTGATGAGATACTTTTTTTCGATACGATCAAAAACTCTGCCGTCCATAGTATATATTATAATGGATAAACTGGATTTTAGGTGAAAAATAGGCGTATAGATATTTTTATAGACAATAATAAATCTATGTTATAATGGTTATGTAAAAGGTAATACTAGAAAGGCTTTCTGTGAATAATAAATACCTCGTTGCTCCGTTAGGACTGTTAGCTATAACAGTTTTATCAGGAGCGTTTTTAATGTCTTCCAATACTTTGGCCGAAGATACTGTAGACAAAGTCAATATCTCAGTCCCAGTATCTTGTTCTCTTTCTGGTACTGGTATGAGCTCTCATACAGCAAATATAGTGAATGGTACCTACCAAGCAGATATAGGAACTACTACACTTAAAGCCTTCTGTAATGATAATAATGGTTTTGCTATCTATGCTAATGGCTATACAGGAGATACATTAGGAAATAATAAACTAATAGGCAATAGTACAAGTAGTGAGATAGTAACAGGAACTGCTACAACTGCAGGAAGTCCTGATGTATCTAACTGGGCCATGAAGCTAGAGACCAATAGTAGCGCTACATATGCTCTTACACTAGATAATGGCTTTGGAAACTATAGTAATGTACCATCAAGTTACACGAAAGTCGCTCACAGAGACAGTAATACAGATCTAGGCACATCTGCAGAAGGAGCTACTCTTACTTCTACTTATGCAGCCTATATAGCTAAAACCCAACCAGCAGATAGCTACCAAGGACAAGTGATCTATACTCTAGTTCATCCAGCAAGTGTTGAGCCGGGTCAACAAGAGGTAGGATGTGAGCCTGGCAAGATCTGTTACCAACCAAATGCTAATTCTGTACAAGGTCAAATGGGCAACCAAACCGCTTATAATAATGAAAGAGCATCTCTTTGGGCTAGTAACTTCTCGAGGGCTGGCTATGGCTTCGCTGGTTGGAATGACAAATACGACTATTCTGGCACTTTCTATGGCCCTAACCAAGATATCACTGCTCCAGCCGATATAGAAACAAATGGCCTATCCCTTTATGCCGTATGGATCAAATCCGCTGGTTCACTACAGAATTGGGACGGCTGTTCCAGCTTAGCCCAAGGCTCCACTACCGCTCTCACGGACGAGAGAGATGGTAATACCTACGCTATAGCTAAACTGAAAGATGGCAAATGCTGGACGATAGAAAACCTAAGATTAGAAAATACTTCATCGCACAACACTGATGGTTCGTTTGCACAAGGTTATAACTCTAGCTTTATTGGTCTAGCAAATCCGGAATATGCTAACTTTTATTATGGCTCGACCACCGCTAACTCTTTATACTCTACAAACGGCGTTACTGACGCTACTATTGCGGGCGATTATCAAGGCTACAGATTCCCTCGCTACAGTAATATTAATACTCAGTATAGACAATCTAATTCCAATTACTCTGCGAGTAATAATACCTACTCTTATGGCAATTACTATACCTGGCACGCTGTTATAGCTGACACCACTCACTATAGCACCGAAAACCAATCCATAGAGAATACGTCACTCTGTCCAAAAGGTTGGCGATTACCTAAGGGTGGAAGTTCTTCTAATGCTACTAATAGTGATTTTTGGAACTTGGGCGTATCAATTATGGGTTTTGCCCCACCAAATAACTACTATTACTATTCAGAGACAAACGCGGATGGCGACACCGCATCAAAGGCTTTTCGCAAATACCCAAATAATTTCGTTTACTCCGGTAGCTACGATAGTTCGGTAGCTACCAGTAGGAATTTATACGGCTACTATTGGTCGTCTACTGTACGTAATCAAGAATATTCATACATGCTGTATTTGTATTATAGTAGCATTAATCCTGGCACCGATTCCTACAATAAGAGCATCGGTTATAATATTAGATGTATGATAGATTCCTAGTAGATTACATTAACTCGAGATAGGATTTCTAAAATAAATCAATGAAAGGAGCAAATGAGTAAAACAAGAAACAAGATGATTGCTACAGCCAGGCTAAGCCTTGTTGGTTCATTGAGCTTAGTCAGTATGACTATACTTTCTGGTGTGGTCTTATTGTCGGCTAGTGTCTCCGCTGATGAGCCTAGCACTTCTAACTCCGCGCAAGCCTCAGTCACCGTAGCCTCTGCTTGTACTATGACTTCTTCTCTAGATTCTGCTCATACCGCCACAGTATCACCAAATCAATATAAAGACGAGATAGGACAAACTACCTTCAAGGTAGTATGTAATGATGCAGGAGGATTCTCTATCTATGCAGTAGGATATACTGGCAATAAGATAGGAGATACCAATAGTACTAAACTAGTA
>JAZQBP010000006.1:0-5815 GCA_045545815.1 Candidatus Nanosyncoccus sp.
AAAACCAAAATAATGTCTAAAATGAATTGTTTAAGAATGAGTACTATCACTACGAAACCGCTTAACCATAGAGATTTTTTTCGCCTCTATTCCGTTAATGGTCCAACTCTACGAACTGTCTACCAAATGGGGTACAGTTCTCCTCAACCCTCTCCACCACCTCACTTAAGACTCCCGGCAACATCGCCTTCTCTTCTGGTGTAAATTTAGACAATACAAAATCCACATCCCCCAAGCGCGCTCGTAACGCATCATTCCCCGTCCCAACCCGTACTCGTGCAAAATCTTCAGATCCTAGTGTCGTGATAATGGATTTTAGTCCATTATTCCCTCCGGCTGAGCCAGAAGCTCGTCGCCTGACTTTGCCAAACTCCAGATTAAAATCATCACAGATCACCAGTAGATCCGCCATATCTATCTTGTAATAATGCATATAAGCGGCCACGGCCCGCCCCGAGTCATTGTAAAACTCCTGCGGTTTGATATAGATCACGTCTCCTTCCCTGCCCCAAAGAGCTCCTAGCCGAGGTTTATCCGACCATTTTAGCCCCTTCACCTTAAAGTAATAGTCTAGCACCAAAAACCCGGTATTATGCCTTGTGAAATTATACCGATTACCAGGATTTCCAAGTCCTACAACTAATTTCATAAATTATATTATAACATAAAAATAACCCCGCTGCTAGAGCGGGGTATTCAAGGTGGGAGTATCTTAGCTACTTTGTCGATTTCTGCTTTTCCGCAACAAACTTCACCAGCGGATGGCGGATTACTTCATCTTCGGTAAAACATACTTGGGCTACCAAAGGGCTGTCCATCAGTACCCTAGAAGCATACGCCAAACCACTGCTGGATGGGTCGATATACGGTGCGTGTATCTGATTCAGATCGCCTGTGATGATGATCTTACCATCACGTCCGAGGCGTTTGATCAGAGTATCGGCCTGAGAAATGTTCTGGTCTTGAAATTCGTCATAGATTGCTAATTCATACGAGAAGTCTCGGCCTCTGGCGTGCTCGATCGGGATATTGGAGAACCAATTGTCCCATATCAGGTCTACGCGGTCGGCCAATTTAGCTTTTAGGGAGCGTTTGTCGGACGCATCTCCATCGCTTGTGCATCCTTGAGATTTTGCTTTTTTCTTACCTTCTGCCCCCGTACCAAAATTACGTAGTGTATCTAAACCCTTTCTCAGTTTGGCATCCTCATTCAGAAGATAATTCCTCAAGGCATTTTTAAGCGGTTGCACGTCCGGGTCCATCTTTTCGTCGAGATCGCCCGGCAACGCCCCCAGCTTGCTACGCGAGTCACAAGGTACGACCGTGACTCCTATGAACTCACCCTGTCTACAGGCGTCGAGCCCATATACTGTAGCCATATATGTCTTACCAGAGCCAGCTGGCCCTGTGCAGACGACCGCCGAGATATTCGGATCCATCAGCGCTTCAGCATAGATAGCTTGACCTGCATTTTTTACGCCTATTGGGAAATTACGCGTGTGTTTGAGACGCACGATCGCTTCCTCACGTGCCTCATATTTCCCGATATTGCAAAAATACGGATCGTGCTGTGGATCGAAATCACTTGGGTATTCCGATTCGTCCTTTAGGTGCATGATGATAAATTCATTGGACACCAGTGGCGGTTCGTCCGGCATATGTTCGTCCCAAAACCCCAATTGAAGCTCTCCGGTATTATAGAATTCGTCGAAAACTTCTTTTGGTACGAATATATCCCTACGCCCCGTGTATGGCTTTGGATATTTGTAGCCATAACGCTCTGTACGGATACCACGTTCACGCGCGCGGATCGCCAGACCGTTATCGTTGGTCACCAATATCACGTCGTTGAAATATGCATCATCCACATCTTTTGGATCAGCTGTACCGTCGATCGGCAGGCCTTTTTGGAGCATGCCTACCGTCAGTGCGGTCAGGATGATCTGCCCATCCATATCAGAATCTGACGGATGGAAAGGCAAGGACTTACGGAAATTTTTATGCACCGGTAAGATCGAGATAAGCTGCTGAGAATTAAAAGCGTCGATCAGCGTGCACATACTCACGCAGTCGTCACCGCGAAAATAGCTCACCGGCTCAATCTCCGCATCTAGAGAATATGATTCTCTGATAGTGCAGAAGTTGTTCTCCGCCAGTATACGCAGTCTGCGTAGTGCAGTGCGCGCAGCTTTACCACGATCAGATTTCTCGTTTTTGAATTGTGATAATTCCCTTACGACTACAGATGGTATCACGACATGAGCATTCGACAAATCTATTGTCGGTTCTACCGGTGGCTTACCATCTTCGCCAGGAATTACATCGACATAATCTATGATCACATTTGTATCAAGTACAAAAATAGGTCGATTTCCTAACATACAATCCCCTCCTTTTTAAAGTGCTTACTCAAAAAAGAGTACTCTGTACTCCCACCTTCTTTCTATTTTATCACAAAATCTCTATTTTTTGTCGTTCCTAAAAGAAAACATGATAGGCGTGCCAATAAATGGATACTTCTCACGAATCTTGCGCTCCAAAAATCTCTTCCAAGACCAATGCAGAAGCTCCAAGTCGTGTCCATGCACCACAAACCACGGCGGACAAGTGTCAGTCTGCACGATATACTTTGGTTTCGGCTTGGTGTTTTTTAGTCCAGCTGGAGTGTGGCTGACGATGGCATCATTTAGAATCTTATTTAAGTCGGAAGTCTTAACCTCTAGATGTCTAGCCTCATCGACTTCAAGTGCCAATTCAAAGATCTGTGTGGTATTCTGCCCAGTCTCCGAGCTGGTCAAGATCACTGGAGCATATGGCAAGAAGTTAAAATCCTTTTCAAGCGCATCAAGCAAGAAATCCGCCGCAGTACGATTAGCGATATTCTCTTCTCCGAAGAAATTAGTCGGCTCGGCGTTGTCAAGCAGATCTGACTTCGTTACGACCATGATAATACCTTTGCCAGCCTCCACGATCTGTCCGGCCAAGGATTGATCTAACTTGCTATGTGGCTCAGTGGAGTCGATCAGCAGACAGCATATATCAGACTCTTCAATCGCTGCCAGCGTGCGGATGGCTGAGAACTTCTCGATCCCTACTTCGCGCTTACCAGGTTTTCTGAGACCGGCGGTATCTAAGATCTCAAGCTCTCGTCCTTTGTACTTCACTACAACACGATTTACATCTCGCGTAGTTCCCTGCCGACTCGATACTATCGCCTGCTGTTTCTTCGCCAGTGAATTAAATAGCGACGATTTCCCGACATTCGGACGACCGATCAAGGCAATCTTAAGCGGGGCTTTGTCTGAACCTGTTTTTCTCGAGTGCATAAAGTTCTGATTTGAATTTTTAACACGTATATTCCTGACGGACCCGACAGGTTCGTCCCGAAGGGACGGTTCTGCCGGCGTCCCAGTGTATGACGTGCTTAAAAATTCAAGTCCCGCACTCGAAAAAACAGGTTCAGACAGAATCCTCTCCTTAAGCTGCCTTACACCTTGTCCAGTAGTCGCAGAAGTATAGTAGATATTCTCTGGTGCGATCCCCAGCGCACGAAATTCCTCTATCGGCAAAGAGTCGCCCAAGTCGCATTTATTTAGCACTAAAAAGACGGGCTTTTTTGAGCGTAATGCGCCTTTAGCGATCTTCGCATCACGATGATCAAAATATTTAGCAGAATCAAGCGTTACTAGGATCACGTCTGCCACATCGATCGCATCATTGATCTGGTCTTGGATCGAAGCCTCAAAGTCATCTGACGGGTCTTTAAGCCCAGCCGTGTCGATCAAAATAAAAGAATCATCAATCGTTGCCACCACGTTATCGCGTGTAGTTCCCTCTTCGCGCGCGACAATCGCAATATTTTTACGAGCCATGCGATTCAAGATGCTAGATTTTCCTGCATTTGTCTGCCCGATTAACGCAACGATTGGTAATTTTTTCATGCTTATATTCTACCATATTTTCGCATTTTCGCAAACCGTTGACTAACCTGCGGGGGGGGGGGTACAATATAAGCATAATGGTAATACAAAGGATTATAAATGATTATCACAAAAGCTAAATGCATCAATATTATAACATTAGGTTTGATATCTATTACTTTTCTTTCAGGCATTATTCTAGCTTCCAATACTACCTCCGCCGAAGACAACACTTCCGTAGTAGACGAGATCAACATCACCGTCCCAGTCTCATGTTCTCTTTCTGGTACTGGTATGACTTCTCATACAGCTACTATAGAAAATGGACGCTATGTTTCTGATATTGGTACCACTACACTTAAAGCCTTCTGTAATGATACTAATGGATTCGCTATCTATGCTACAGGATACACAGGAGACGTAATAGGACAAGAGAATAGTAATAAGCTAGTAGGAACTCCTAGTACTATAGGAAACATATCTACTGGTACTGCTACTTCAGGAGACACAAGTAACTGGTCTATGAAACTAGCTACTACATCTACTCCTACACCTACTTATCCTATAACCATAGATAATAGCTTTGATTCATATAAAGAAGTACCTAATGAATATACTAAAGTAGCTCATAGAGATAGTAGTACAGACATAGGAGAGAATGCAGAAGGAGCTACTCTAACTACTACCTATGCCTCATACATCTCCAAGACTCAAGCTGCTGGAGCGTATTCAGGAAAAGTTATATACACATTAGTTCATCCAAGCAATGAAGAACCACCACATGAAGTAGCCTGTGAGGCTGGTGAGATCTGCTACAATGCCAATACCGCTACCGCTGTTGGTGAGATGGGCAGATGGCATGCATATAATGGTGTAACCCTCTGGGCTCCTAACTTCAAGCGTACAGGTTATGGTTTCGCTGGCTGGAATACTAAATATGATTATACTGGAACAAGCTACGGGCCCAACGAGACTGTTGCGACCGTGCCTGCAGACGCGTCCACAAACGGCTTCCCGCTTTACGCGATATGGATCCCGTCACATGGTACTATGCAGAATTGGAATGGCTGTAGCTCTATGAATATAGGTGATGTTACGGCACTCACCGACAGTCGCGATAACGATACCTACGCTGTAGCTAAACTAGCAGATGGTAAATGTTGGATGATAGAAAATCTGAGGCTAGATAATACTCCGGAGCTCTCTTCTACCAATACACACAACCCATCTCTACCGCTTACCAATATCTACGATTCTAGTACCACATCAAATCATCTTTCTCCTACGTCGTCTGTAGCATATAATGCAACCACTGCTCCAGAAGGATGGTGTCAAACTGGTAGGTCGTCTTGTACGGATCAGTCGCGTCTTCGCACAGATAACACCACTCTTTTTGCCAATAATGTATCCAACAGCTATAGTCAAACTAGTGAAGTATACAGCTATGGCAATTACTACAACTGGTATTCGGCTACAGCGGGGCACGGCAAATATGGCGACGAATATAGTAATGGATACATTTCTCCAGGTGATATCTGCCCAGCTGGCTGGCGACTTCCCATTGGCTACTCAGCGACGAATGAATTTGATACTTTAAATGTAGCAATGGGTGGAGATAAATGGCGTAATTATCCAAATAACCTTATATATTCTGGTAGCGCTGCATCGGTAATATCAGACCGAGGCTCAGCAGGATTTTATTGGGCGTCATCTGGTAGAAACACTAGCACCGCAGACGAATTGGTTATAACAATAAATGGTGGCACAACTGTAACCTCGGGTAATAGTAAATATATGGGAAGAGCGATCCGCTGTTTGAGTAACGTTTAGTTTCTCTGCGGGAGAAAGGACCTCCGCTCGCTACGCTCGCTTCGGTGCGAACCCGCTTCGCGGGT
>JAZQBP010000007.1:0-9547 GCA_045545815.1 Candidatus Nanosyncoccus sp.
GGCGGCCTGGATAGTCTCAAGATCGCGCATCTCACCGATTAATACGACATCTGGGTCTTCACGTAAAACTGAGCGGAGTGCAGCGGCAAAACTAAAGGTATCGTAGTGTACTTCCCTTTGCGCAATGACGGAGCGTTGAGATTTATGAGTAAACTCGATTGGATCCTCAATAGTGATAATGTGGGTTGATTTCTCACGGTTAATCTTATCGACAAGAGCGGCAAGAGTAGTAGATTTACCCGAGCCGGTAGGACCAGTTACTAAAACTAGGCCACGTGGAAAATCTGCAAAGGTTTCGACAATGGCTGGCATGCCGAGATCGTTGATATTCTTAATCTTGTTGGGAATTAGACGAAAGGCAGCCGCGAGTTTCCCTCTTTCATGGAAGGCGTTGACGCGGAAACGAGCTATGTCGCCAAAGGCGAAGGAGAAGTCAAATTCCTTGTCTTTCATCAGAATCTTCTGCTGTTCTTCGTCTAGAGTAGCGAAGATCAATTTCTTAACGGTTTCTTCATTGAGATTTGTGGTGCCGGCAACAGGAGTAAGAACACCGTCAATACGAAGGATAGGAGGAAGACCATACTGAAGATGCAGATCGGAAGCATTGCGACGGATACATTCCTCGAGCAAAGTTTCTATCTTGAGACTGGTTGTTGGTTGCCCACTATTTTGCATATTACCTCCATTATAACATAAGAATTATGATAAGTCACTTGCAACACGGTTGACCTCTTCGATGCTGGTAATTCCTGACAAAGCCTTTAGCATGCCATCTTGTCGCATGGTGACAGTGCCCTTCTCTTTAGCGAGGCGCATGATGTCGTTAGCGGTAGAATGATCGATAATCTTTTTCTGGATATCTTCGTCGACCACTATAGTCTCATAGAGACCGGCTCGGCCAGAATAACCGCCAGGAGTCTCTTTGGAATTTACACCTTTGGCTAACATGTAGAAATCGTCGTTTTTGATGGGGAGACCTGGGTAGCCGAGATCTTCACTAACCTTGGCGACCTGATCTTTGTCTTTGGGCAAGAGATTGCCAATAATCTCATTAATGCCTTTGGTCTCAATCTCGGATGACTTAAACATTTCGCGTTTCTCAGTCAGTCGGCGCACAAGACGCTGGCCAATCACTACGTTCAAAGTGGAGGCGAGGAGAAATGGCTCGATACCCATATCAAGAAGACGAGGCAAGATACCGGCGGCTGAGTTGGTGTGAAGTGTACTAAAGACTAAGTGACCAGTAAGGGCGGCCTGTACGGCTAGCCCGGCTGTTTCGGAGTCACGAATCTCACCGACCATTACTACATCAGGGTCTTGACGAAGAATAGAGCGAAGGCCACTAGCAAAGGTAAGACCAGCATCAACATTCACTTGAATCTGATTGATGCCATCCATCTTATACTCGACCGGGTCCTCTAGGGTAACGATATTGATCTCTTCTGATTTGATCTTCTGGATCAAAGCATAGAGCGTGGTAGACTTACCAGAACCGGTAGGACCAGAGGTTAGGATCATGCCGTTTGGTTTCTTGATGCCATTAAGGACATCACGGAGAGCACGTCCAGTCATACCCATCTTTTCAATCTCCATGCTGACACCGGTCTTGTCGAGAAGACGAATCACGACCTGCTCACCCCATGTGACTGGTGAGATAGCGATACGAAGGTCGATCTCTTGATCATCTACTAGCACGGTAAACTGACCGTCTTGCGGGATACGATGCTCATCAATCTTGAGACTACTAAGGATCTTAATACGAGAAACGAGGGCTGGCGCGACAGTTTTGGGTAATTCCATAATTTTGCGGAGGACGCCGTCGATGCGGCAACGGATAATGAGCGAATTCTCGAGTGGCTCGATGTGGATATCTGATGCCTTGGTCTTGGCCGCGTAACTAAGAATGGTAGTGAGGGCTTTTGAGATAGGAGAATCCTGTACGATGGTCTTAACATCACGTTGTTCCCTGTCTGCGGCGGCTTCTTCGTCGGTCTCTTTGACAGCCTCTTTGACGCCAGAGAAATCACCATGATATTGTTCGAGCATCTCACGAATACCACGTTCGGACGACATCCAGACACGGATAGGCTGATTAATTAGATTAGAGAGGTAGTCGGTCGCCTGAACGTTAGTAACGTCAACCATGGCGACGTTTAGCATTCCGTCTTTTTCACCAAGTGGCACAGCAAGAACACGAGAAGATGCTTCACCCGGGATCTTAGTCAAGGTATCTTGGTCGATAGTGATATTTTTGAGCTCTACGTATGGTACGCCAATAATGGCAGCTGTGGCGCGAGCGACCATGTCGTTGCTAATAATCTTGCGAGCTTCTAGCTCGGTCAAAGCGCGTTTACCCTCTGCTTCGGCTTGAGCTTTGATCGTAGCGACTAGATTTGGGTCGGCAAGACCTTCTGACAAGAGCAGGCTGACAATTCTCTCTTCGGCATCTTTAGTTAGTGTTGCCATTTTCGCCCTCTTGTGTTTCTGTTTCAGTATTTTCTTGGGTTTCTTCTTCAGTGTTTGACGACTCTTCTTCTGGCTCGGCTTCTGATTCTGGCTCTGGTTCGACTGGAGCGTTCTGCTGTGGCTCTTCAGCCGTGTCGTCGCCTACATATACTTCGACGGTAGGATTAAGGGCCTTGTAGTTGAAGACTTCGGGATTAGGATCCACTAAGCTAGCATCGACGGAGGAGTCGACGGTCTTAATAGTAAAATCGTCAATTGGGCCAATGAATAGGTTGCAAATGAAGTAAGCGATGAGTACGCCAGCTATGGCAGCGCCGATTGATGAGGCTAAGTCAGTTTTCATTCTTGCTTATCTCCTTTTATGATTACATTTGACTCCTTGATCGAGGCTTCATCCATATAATAGGCGGTGGCCTGAGCTTGCAATAGTAGAGAGTTGTTGCCACCCCATTCGATAGTGGCGCGTTCGATATCAAACTCTCTGATTGAGCGTTCTATATTATTAAGTACATTCATCGTTGTGCCCGAGTCGGCTTCGATTGATAGATTAACGGAGATATTTTTGTAGTCATCTGATACAGCAGTATCCGACGTGCTACCACTTGGGCTAATCGATTCAGGCTCCCAGCCGGAGACTTTGAATAATTTATTTAAGCTCGCGAGTAAAGCTTCTTCGTTTTTGAATCCTGGAAGGGCATCTGGGATGACACGAAGAGCTGAGCAACTTTTGATCAACTGGCTGGCTGCGTTTAGTTCGCTGCTTCCCCTAGCATCATTATATATTTTGCTGAGTTCTTTGTAGGTGTAGGCTTTGTTGGTAGATGGATTGACGCAGCTAGAGTTGTCTTCTTTCGGGACAGAGTTGAGGGCTTTGTTGGCAGCGAGGTTTTCAAGGATGTTGGAGCGTAGTGTATCCGGGATCTGAGAGACTTCTATCGCATCCGGATCGCATTTCTCGAGCTCACCATCAGAATAAACATCACCGTTAGGCTTTTGACAGACACCAGTGTTTTTGATAACATCTGAGTAAGCCTTGATGGACTTTTCCTCGGCAGCGATCACATCGATGTTGAAGGAAATCTGCTTAATAAAATGCGAAACTAGCGATATCGCGGCACCGAGAAAGATCGATGCGCCCAGCACAGATAATAGCATATATTGTTGTGCTTCGGAAATCTTGGCTCGTTTGCCAACTGCTACTTCTTTGGCCATTATTTGTTCCCTCCATTAGTATTATTGTCGCCACCTGAATTTGTGCTATTAGACTTACAGTCTGTATCACCTTCTTCGCAGTCTGCGGCCCTTTCACCGAACATTGCTTGAATCTGAACATATGAGTCTGTGACGTTGTGACGGCCGGATGGGGCGATAGCAATCATGTGATGGTTATTGAATTGATATGCTTCTGCTGCAAGTTGGATCGAAGCGGAAAAGCGGAGCACTAGTTCATCGGACGCACCTCTACCATTGGACGATTCCGTGATGACGATGCCGTCAGTGCCATCTGGAACTAACATACATTGGTTCTCAGGAGTCCATTTAGGATTATCGCTGTTTTGGCTATCGTTGCCCGTATAAGTGATGCAGCTGCTTTGGAAATGTGGGACATTGGAGATGGTACCGTCGAGACTCATTGATGGCTCGTTATTCTTTGGGTTCTTCTTGTACCACTCTGTGTACTGAGGAGTGCGCCAGATACGAACAACTTTTTCGCCGTTGTAGTCTTCAATGCTATAGTCTGAACTTTTGACTCCGTCAGATTTACAGCCCTCTTTATCAATGGTCCAGAATGCGAACATACCGCGACTCCCTTCTGTGAAGAAAGAGCCGTCAGTGTTTTGCTCGATCATACAATAAGCTGGGATTGTATTACCATCTTTGTCGACATAATTGCCGTAGTCATAGCGTAGATATTGCATGCTCTTTTTGAAGGAATCTAGAACATTGTAATCGATAAATGGCTCTTTGCCGGCATTTGCTTGAGCGTCAAATGTGAAGGTAGGTTGCTCAGTGCGTAAGTTAACATTAAGCTCGGAAACAGTGATAGTATCTGCTCCAGTAGGCAACATAGCAGAGAGGATATTGAAAGTGCGAGATAAAACTTGCTTTTCGTTGGTCAAGGTGGAGATGTTAGTCAATTGCCCCTTGATCGTAAGAAAATCATTGAGATCACTGTAAGAGTTTAGTTTATTCGATAAATTATTAATCGTGTTATTTTTACTATTGATAGCGAGCTGTTGACCACCCATAATTAGACCAGTGACTACGGTGACAGCGATGCTGGCTGCCGCAACAACGATACAGAGGAAGAAGATGAAGTTACGAAGCTTTAAGGTCTTAATCATCTCCTCTTTGATATCTGGTACAAGGTTAATCTCGTGAGCCATTAGTCGTTACTCCTTTCTGATAAGCCGATCGCTACGGCGAATTCACTCGCGACACTCATAAGGGCGCGTTGTTGATCGGAAGTCGTACGAACGAGTTGCCATGGGTTGCCCCTCATGCTGGCGATGTTGGTCTTAGCCTCGATAAAGTCCGTAAAGAGAGGGATCATGCCAGCGTAGCCGGACAAGACAATACCGCCGACTTTGCCATTGATATACTTTGTCTGGAAGAAACGGACGGACTTGGCCAATTCTGAAGCAAATGTATCGAGATGTGTGCTGAGGATCTTGAAGACTTGCCCTTCTACTTGATTTTGGTCGAGACCGAATTTCAGGATGAATTGACGGGCTTGATCTTCGCGCACGCCAAGACCGCTAGCTACTGCTTTAACTAACACACCAAAGCCACCCGGGATAGAGCGCACAAGGCGTGGTTGGTTCTTGAACGTGACGACCAAATCGGTAGATTTTTCACCGAAGTCTACGATCATCGTAGCGTCGATTGCGCCTGGAGGAGTAAGTGCTCTTGCAGCGGCAAGAGGTTCTGGCTCCATCGCGATGATATTGAGGCCAGTCTTTTCGATCATCTCCATGGTGGATTCGGCGTAATCTTTGGCGACTGAGCTGACTAAGACTTCTGTCTTAGCTGGATCATTGGGGCTGAGGCCCATGATGACGTAGTCAGCTTTAGCATCACTCATAGCCATAGGGACGTATTTATCCATCTCGTATTTGAATGATTTCCTGAGTTCTTTTTCTGGTAGAGTCTCCGTCTCAACGATGGAAGTAAAGGTCTTCCCTGCTGGTAGACCAATGGCAACGTTCTTGGTCCTGATGCCGGCTTGTTCGACAGCACCCATGATAGCCTCGCCGAGACGTTTCTTGCCGAGATCTGATGAATCGGCTGTTAGTTTCTGATCGATAGGAACGTATGCGAATTTCTGCAAAGTCCAGCCATGCTGGGCTCCACCAGTAAGCTGTACGATTCGCATCGAATTTGTCCCGATATCTAGCGAGAAGAAGTCGCCCACACCATGCAATAAATTCATACTTCTTATTATAAACGTAATCTTTTTAAAATGCAAGCATGAAAAATGATTGGAATTTCGCAATTTTTTGCGTTTTGGGAGCTTCGTGATGTGATTTACTCCGCCCCTTCAACGAAAAATCTGCTACAAATAGCAGATTTTTCTTTATGTCCCCAACTACTGATAAATTATGCAGTAGATACCTATTTTTTGCGTTCGCGATAAGCGTAAGTCTCTGTGTCGACTGAGACGATGTCGCCTTGTTTGATGAAGGCTGGGACTTTGATGACTACCCCTGTCTCTAGAGTGGCATCTTTCATCACTGAGCTTGTAGTGTCTCCCTTGACGACTGACTCGGTGTAAGTTACTTCGAGCCAAAGGTTTTTGGGAAGCTGCAAGTTGATGGCAGTGCCATTGTAAAACTGGATATCCATCTCGTCACCTTCTTTCATGAAATCTTTGGCGTCGCCAACCATGTCGCTACTTAGCTCATATTGCTCAAAAGTCTCTGGGTCCATGAAGTAGAACTTCTCGTCGTCTTTGTAGAGGTATTGAACCTTGCGGTTGGTTACCTCGGCTGGCTCAATCTTTTCTTGGCCTTTAAAGGTTTTAGGAAGAAGCGCGCCAGTGATGAGGTTCTTAACCTTAACATTGACGATGGAGCCACCACGGCCCATGACTTTCTGCGAGTATTCCACCACCTTGTACGGCTGACCGTCTAGGGTGATCAATGTATTTTTCTTAAGATCTGTTGGTCCGTACATATCTACTCCTTATTTAGTAACAAATGGCAAGAGAGCCAAGTGGCGTGCACGTTTGATAGCGACAGCAAGTTGGCGCTGTTGCTTGGCGCTGAGGCCAGTCTTACTGATTGGCTCGATGCGGCCATAGCTGTCGATGTAGCGACCAAGAGTCTTTACGTCGCGATAATCGAAATATAGGTTCGGATCGCTTTTAATCCTTTTCATTTATCATTCTCCTTCGTTAAATATTATTAGAACGGGACGTCGCTGAGATCAATCTCTTCTTCTGGGACGTCGTCTGGTATGTCGGCTGAGTGATCAGAAGATGATGCACTGGAGCCACCGAAATTACCTCCGTTGCCGCCTTCACGTGGGCCACCGACGAAATTAAAATCTTCGACGACGATCTCGACACGAGAGCGTTTGCCACCACCGTTTTTATCTTCCCAACTACGTTGGTCAAGACGGCCTGATACTAGGACGCCGGAACCTTTCTTGGCGTACTGGGCGATCATCTCACCGAGTCGGCCCCAAGCGGAACAGTCGATGTAAGATACATCTTCTTTTTGTTCTCCGTTTGAATCCTTGTACACTCGGTTGACTGCGACTGAAAAGCCACAGACATTAGCGCCGTTTGGCGTAGTGCGAAGCTCAGGGTCGCGAGTAAGATTACCGGTGATGATTGCTTTACTAAATCCGCGCATAATAAGTTATCTCCTTTATTGTTCTTCAGAATTGGTTGGTTCTTCGCTAGCAGCCTCGGCCTTGGCGGCTTTTAGCGCAGCAAATTTTGCCTTGCGAGCATCGACGCGGACCAAGAGATAGCGCAAAACTTCATCGGTGATGTTGAGTTGGCTACTGATCTTGGTCGGGGCGTCGGCTGGAAGCTCGACGTCTGCAAAATAGTAGACGGCAAATTCTTGACCACCGATGTGGTACGCGAGGCGTTTCTTGCCTTCGTTCTCTTCTTTGGTGAATTTGCCACCGGCGGATTCGACAATCTTCTTGACTTTGCCGACGGCGGGGTCTAGATTCATCTCGAGATCGGGATGAAACAAGACTGTGAGTTCATAGTCTTTCATGAATACTCCTTTGGTTAAAGCAGGGGCTGTTCTCCGATACCTAGTCATAAGGCTCGGGTTGACACACCTGCTGAGCTAATATTAGAGTTATTATACCTCTTATTGGTAAGAAATGCAAGGGCTAGGTGCCTAGTTAATGGCGTGCTTCCTGGACTGATATTTTTTTGTGAGGAGTATTTACTAGGTGTCAGCGACGCAACGCGCCATCCACCCGATGTACTTGAGGCTGCCGTTTGTGCCTGGGTAGACGCCGCTACTGTAGAAGTACAAGTCGTAGGCGCTGTTACTACTGCTCCCAGAAGCGGACCAATAGAACCCGCTGGAAGTACGGTTGTTGACCGACGAGCCAGCCACGAACCCGGAATAGACAAAGTTGTTAGGGTAAGAACGAAGAGCGTTAGAAATTGGAGTAACTTCTGTTCCTGTGTAATATGGCCTGGTGGAGCTATCATAGTTAGCTGGATTTACGCTCCCATTTAATCCTGTAACAATTAGTTGCCAGAATTCATTGGTGGATTCTTGGGATTTATTACCGCCTTTTGGTAAGTGCCAGCCAGAAGGACAAATATCGCCTGGAGAATGATAACCATCACCATAACTAGATCCATACTTTCCATTACCTCCTGTAGCAGAATACCAGTTGTAATAGTTGCCATAGCTATATACATTACTTGAAGCTGAGTAGCCTGATGCGGTGTTACTAGTGAAGAGAGTAGTGTTATTGGTGGCTAGCATGGATTGGTCGTAACAGTCTGATGAGTTTGTTTGACACCAAGCAGTATCTGGGTTAGTGGAAGTAGGATCTGAAGTGGCAGAGAGGTGGTTAGAGGTAGTTAGGGTGCCTTGTCGGTTATTATAGTACCAAGAATTATTAAGTGGTAGAGATGGGTTATGAGTATTGGTGGATGAGAGTTCAGAGGAATCATCTAATCTTAAGTTTTCTATCATCCAACATTTACCGTCGGCGAGTTTAGCTACGGCATACATATTGTCATCTCTATTGTCTTTAAGAGCAGTGACTTCACCTGTATACATATGATTACATCCTGTCCAGTTTTGCATATCTTGTAGCCCCCATGCCCATTTAGCATAGAGTTTTAGCCCTCCAGTTTTGTATCTACCAGCAGTAAATTCTATGGTTTGATTAGGGCCATAGTCTATACCGGACCCATCGGGTAAAGTATTCCAAGATTCAAAGGCATAGTTGCCATCAGATACGTCGTAGGTACTTACTTTGTAATTGGGGGCAAAGAGTGTGGTGCTGGTGGCAGTGTCGGAGATAGTCTGATCGCCCATTTCACCTTCCACATCCATATGATTAGAATCATAATTAGCATCATAACATATCTTGCCAGCAGGACAATCTGTCCACATTGCAAACAGAAAGATCCTTTCCCCAGCAACAGCAAGATTAGTGACTTGTTGTTGATCAGTGTAGACTGTACCAGTGCCGTCAACCTTCGTATTCCAACCAGCGAAGTAGTAGCCAGGAGGAGCAGTATAACTAATGGGAGAAAGTGAAGTAGTTACGTCTTCAGAAATAACTTGATCACTCATAGTGCCAGTACCAGTGATCATATCGCCATCCCAAGTTCGACTTCCAGGTTCAAATTGAATAGTGTAACCTAAACAATCCTCCGCAATAGTAGCAGTATAGACAATAGTACCATCATTATTAGAATTATTAGTATCTGGGATCATCTTATAAGTACCTACAGGCATAGAAGGTGAGACTGATACACCATAGTAGATATTAAAGTTATCATTTATGTCTGTACTACTAGGAGTAGCTCGTGGAGAGATAACAGTAGCAGGACTATCTAGTGTTGGTACTGGAGAGAAGA
>JAZQBP010000008.1:0-59673 GCA_045545815.1 Candidatus Nanosyncoccus sp.
TGCTCTTTAGTACTGTGTTACCATATTCTTCATTAGTGTAGCCTATGGCATAGATGGAGAAGCCAGAAGTATCATTACAGTAGGCTTTTAGTGTAGTTTCTCCAATGCCTATACCATTTACATCATCTCCACGATAGGTACCATTTTCTATAGTAGCTGTATGAGAGTTCATGCCTGTGCCTACCATGGTACAGGTGACTGGGATGGTGATGGAGACGTTGTTTATGCCGGAGTCTTCGGCGGAAGAGTGAGAAGATATCAGAAGGCTCCCGGAAATAAGTGTCAGAACTAGTAGGCTGAGAGCGATATTAGAAAGATATCTAGTTGTCATACATGTGTTCCATTCATGATTATATTTATGTTTAAATTATAGCATAATAAAACCAAAACAAACAAAAATCGCCAAACGGCGATTCTAATAATAAATATGGAGCCGAGTGTCGGGCTTGAACCGACGACCTGCCGCTTACAAGGCGGCTGCTCTACCAGCTGAGCTAACTCGGCGTCCATACCATTATAACATATTTTTAATAATTTGTGGCCTTAATTTCAAAATACGATTGCGGATGCGCACAAACCGGACAGACTTCTGGCGCCTCCTTACCGACAACGATATGCCCACAATTACGACAGACCCAGATCATATCGCCATCGCGCGAGAACACTTTTTTATCCTTCACGTTCGCAAGTAGTTTCCGATATCTCTCTTCGTGGGATTTTTCAATCTCTGCTACCTCCTCAAATTTCTTAGCTAGCTCTTCAAATCCTTCCTCACGCGCTGTCTCCGCAAAGCCCTTATACATGTCCGTCCACTCATAATTCTCGCCGTCAGCCGCAGCTTCAAGATTGATGTCGGTCGACTCTACTGCACCACCATGCAGCTCCTTATACCACATCTTAGCGTGTTCCTTTTCATTTGCCGCGGTCTCTGCAAAGATCGCCGCGATCTGCTCAAAACCATCTTTCTTCGCTTTAGAAGCAAAGAAATCGTATTTATTACGCGCCTCCGACTCGCCCGCAAAAGCCTTTTTTAGATTCTCTTCAGTCTTTGTGCCTTCATACTTCGTCTTCATTATCACCTCCTATTAGATACAAGTGTATCCGCCATCTACTGGCATAATTAGTCCTGTTACATAAGAAGCCTCTTCTGAAGCCAAGAATACAGCAGCTGCATCTAGCTCGCCAGGCTTACCATATCGTTGCATTGGTACGTGAGTCTTTGCAAATTGTTGGAATTGATCGGTATCAAGCACCGCTTTTGTCAATTCGGTTTCAAAATACCCAGGACAGATTGCATTGCAAGTGATCCCATCCGTCGCAAGCTCAGCTGCCACGGCACGCGTGAAATTCACCACGGCTCCCTTCGACGTATGATAAGCGATCGTATGGATCTCGGTATTGCCAACTAGGCCATACATCGAGGCGATATTGATGATCCTACCGTACTTATTCTTTTTCATAATATTAGCAAAAGCGCGTGTCATCTTAAACACACTTGTCTCATCTGTGGCAATAGTAAAATCCCACTCCTCGTCAGTCATCTCAAGCACGCCTTTGTCTTTTGATGATCCAGCACAGTTAAGCAGGATGTCAACTCTACCGAATTTCTTCTCAGTCTGTTTAGCTGCATTATTAATATCATCAGTCGAAGTCACATCACACTTAATCGCGAGTACTTCCGACGCGCCAGCTTTCATAAGCTTCGGCTTGAACTCTTCTAATCTTTCCATACGGCGCGCCAGTATTACGAGCTTAGCACCTTGTCTAGCAAAAGCCAAAGCCATCTGCTGTCCAAGTCCACTTGAAGCCCCAGTCACTACCGCAACTTTATCTTTAAGATTAAACATATACACTCCTTTCTATTTACATCATTATATCAAATTATGATATTATATAAAACATGAAGACGAATCGTAGTGCCACAATCACGCGCTCTGGCTATCTATTTATATTAGTCAACTTTATCTTAGCAGTTTTTAATTTTATCGTCGGGATCGTCGCAAATTCCATCGCGATCACTTCCGATGCGATTCATAGTCTTATCGACTCAATCTCAGGATTTTTAGTCGTGATCAGCGAAAAACTCGCCAATCATCGTAAATTCACCGCTCATCGTGCTAAGATTGAACGGATTACTACTATTATAATTGCTATAATCATCATAGCAGTTGGAATTCATATCATCATAGAAGCCATCGAGAAGATCTTATCTCCAGAAGAACCTGATTACTCTTTTGCCACGATTATAGTACTTATTGCCAGTATAGCCTTGAAGTATATCCTAGCAGACTATCTTAAGAAGACGGGGCGCTCAGTAAAGTCGGATGTCCTAATCGCCTCCGGTGCCGAGACCATGAACGATACCTGGATATCAGTAGCAGTACTTATATCTGCTATCTTCTACCTAATCTGGCACATAGATATTGAAGCTTATGTCAGTATCATCATCTCAGTAATTATTCTCAAGATCGGTCTCGAATTCATCTTTCCGCATATCTCTAACCATCACCACCATCATCTTGAATCTGATCCCGACCATGACCACTGTCACAAATCGAAAAAATAAAACCATATAATTAAGCAATCATTTAATCTCGCTAGAAGCATTTGTTATCAAAAACGATTTTATGTCTGCTTGCAATTTAATTAAGCACATATCAACATAGAAACATAAACACTTTGGGAGTTGTTAAAATACATGAATAAAAAACACGAGATTTTATTTCTGGAACGTGCAAAGAAGGGTCTACTTTGTGGAAACTTCCAGTAATACTAGGTGTATTTTTCTTTATATCTAGTTTATTATTCCCTAGTACGAGGTAGATAAGAACGGACTCTTCTCTTACCTTTTCCCTTAGAAGACTTACGATTTCTTGTATATATTCTTAACTTGAGAAGCGGTATTTAGCAAATTGTTTATGGATAAAAAAATGTTATAATAATAGACATGAAGACAGCGGACTATCTTGGAAAAATAGTTACAATTAAAATCGATCGCCCAATGGGCAGTAAACATCCAAAACATGGCTTTATTTATCCAGTTAATTATGGTTTTGTGCCGAATACAAAATCTGCTGATGGCGAAGAGCTAGATGCATATCTTTTAGGAGTTTTTGAACCAGTAGAAGAATATACTGGCAAGTGTATTGCATACATTAGAAGACTTGATGACGATGACGATAAATTAATTGTTGTCCCAAAAGACAAAAACTATTATCCCGATCAAATCGATTCACTCGTTGAATTCCAAGAACGATTCTTTAGCTATAAGATAAAATGCGATTCTGATACTTTATATAACCTCGCATTACCCCATCCATATATGCTAGAAAAAATAATCGAAGATATAATTGAAACAGATGCGTTTAGTATTTCTCGTATTCAGGTTAAATTCTCGATGGGCCACGGTTTTGTAGCAAGAGTAGCAAATTTATTTTACGCACTCGGAATTATTGGGCCACAAAATGGCAATAAGCCTCGTGAACTATTAATAAAGGATCGTGACGAGATATTGCAAAAGATAGATAGTTTTAAAAATGAAAAAATAGCATAAATAGAATACTTAGGCCAAGAAGAAAAGCCTACTACGTTTACGCAAGAACAAGTTAACGATATCGTAAGCAAACGTCTTGCCGAAGCCAATTCTAGTTCGACTGGCGGCGGCGGTGCACATAATAACCTGCAACCATACATTACAGTCTACATGTGGAGACGAACAGCATAAAATTGCGTCTGATGATATAATAAAAGTATGGTAAAAGACGATTACCAAGATCGAGCTCGCGGCATGCTCGTCGGTCTAGCGGTCGGCGATGCTCTTGGTGCGCCCGTAGAATTCTTACCTGATCCGTCAGATGTTTATATTAAAGAAATGGGCGATAAAATTGAACATTTCCATAAGAATTACCGCGTGCCAGAAGGTGTTTGGACTGACGATACGGAAATGGCGCTCTGTATGGCAGATAGTTTACTAGTCAACGAGGGATATGATTCGTATGACATCATGCGTAGATTCCAGGCCTGGAGCGAAGAAGGTTATCGAACATACGACGATAAACCGGCCTGTGACGTAGGGATGCAAACATCTCGTGCTATTGACGAATTTATCGCCCACCCAGTAGTACCAAAAGACTATCCAAAAACCGAATCTGCCGGTAATGGCGCAATCATGCGTCTCGCGCCGATTATTATCGCCAATACTTTCTTAAATAAAAAATACCCAACCTTCCAAGATGGTTTCAAAAAAGGAAATCTTATAATTAATCCCAAAAATGATGACGGAGAATTTATCGATCTAAAGGATATTACGCCTACGATCGATATGGCAGTTCTGTCATGTCGCGAAACGCATAATTCTATTGCCGCCGAAGCAACGACGGCACTGTTTGCAACGATGCTTTACTGCGCCTTGCATGAGCTTCCTAAAAACCATATTGTTTCGTATTGTGGACGTTGGATTATGAACGAAGAATATGACCACTTCTATCTCGATAACTCCGAAAAACTAATAAATAGAGCTTTAGAAAAAGACGGAGAGAAACTATGCAATCTCGGCGGATACATCGTTGATGCCTTCGCTATTGCTCTCTGGGGTTTGATAAACTTCAATAATTTCAAAGAAGGTATGATGGCGGTAATTAGATTAGGTGGAGACACCGATACTAATGGCGCAATCTATGGCCAACTCGCAGGTGCTTATTACGGCTATAAGGCAATTCCGGAAGAATGGCGCGGGAACGTTTATTTAGCGGATGAATTAGTCGATATTGCTGATAAATTATTAGAAATGAAAAAATGTCCGATTATTCAGACAAGATTTGAAGACGATAAATATTTTAAGGAGAAAAAATGACAAAAGAAAAATGGCCAGGTTGGATTGGCAGGAGTAAAAACTCAGAATATTTGGAAAAAATAAAATTTGAGTACATTGTTAGCGCCGAATTCAAGAGAGATGATCCTTATTATGAAAAGATAGCATCCCTTTGGGATATTTCCCTTGATTTAGATATCGATGGGCAAAAATCGCACGCATTTATAGATTGTACGGACCCTCTCGTCGAGAAGTTTGAAAATTATTTAAGCACCTCAAAAGATTTCGTTATAACTGAAGATGAAAGGCCTATGCAGTACGGAAGATACGTTTACGAAAGAAAAGAAAATATAAAAGGTAAGAAAAATGGCTGATTACGACAAGTATGGCTTTATTACCGAACTAGACAAAAACAAAATCTTTGTTTTTGGAAGCAATGGTCAAGGTGCTCACCTTGGTGGAGCCGCTGCTACTGCCGTACATAAATTTGGAGCTAAGATGGGCCAAGCAGAGGGATTGCAGGGCCAAAGTTATGCCATTAACACCATGGACTCTGAAGACGAAATGTATGCCCAGATCGGCAGATTCCTAGATTTCGCCAAAAGCCACCCAGAGCTTATTTTCCTAGTAACGGAAATCGGATGCGGAATAGCAGGTTATAACCCAGAGCAAATTGCGCCACATTTTAAGGATCATTCTAAGAACGTAATTCTTCCAGACTCTTTTACTCGAATACTCAAGTAGCCTTTCCTGAGCCGACGCATTTATAGATATAGCGATACGTCGCGAGGAACTATCGCTTGGCAATCGAATGTACTAGTGGGTTGACCACTCTGAAACCATTTTCAACGAAATTACGAATGTCGATAACGGCACCAACGAAAAAAACCTCGTTCTACCTAGTCAAATGACTAAATGAAACGAGGTGTTTCTTGTGCTCATGGAGCCGCCAACCAGGTTTGAACTGGTGACCTCATCCTTACCATGGATGCGCTCTACCAACTGAGCTATAGCGGCCTATACCCACAATTATATCATACTTTAATGATTCGTGAAATTTTTACTTACGAGAAGATCTACGTTTTTTGCTCTTCTTTTTCTTCTGTCCCAAGATATCTAAGCGTATAAAACCAATAATAGAAGACCCGACCTCAAGGAGGGTCATGATAAACAACGCATAATTCCCCGTCAGGATCGTGTAAATCAAATACGGCGAATTACCAAGCGCATTACCAAGCCTGATCCACTTGACATGACCATGCCAAAGGGTAAACGCGTAAATCAGTGAACCAACATAAGGCAAAAGCGACAAAGGCCCAGCCCAGCTCAAAGCCGTCAAAATAGTCATGATGACGTAAATCACAATCAAGATCCAAAGCGGTGCACGTTTCTTATCATACTTTGTAAAGATTACATCTCGCACAAAGCTCACAATCGCCATATATGAGCCAGTAATCGCTCCTTTCACCCAATACTGAGCTACAATAAAGGCCTCTGACATCGTCTGGAGTACCATCAGTGGCTTTTTCTTCTTTAGTTGCATGCTTACAACAGTACAAATTAAAGCCAAAATACCAAATGTTTGCTCCAAAATAAAGGTGAATATCTCCATACGACCATTATATCATAATCAATATAAAAGAGCGAAGCAAGAAAAAATGCCGAGATGCCGGCTTTTAACTCAAATAATGGTGCACCTTAGTGAAAGAAGTTGTAACTATACTAAAGAAGGATTTGGCGGAAGAAAACTGTCTGAAGGTTATTTAAGTTTATAATTTAATTATGTATTGAACAAAAAACATAAATGTAATAATATATATAGTATAGACATAAACAATGTGGAGGTAATAAAAATTAAGCTACTGAGTTCTAAGAACGGGTTTTCCTTGGTATGGACAATATTGTTTGCTACCTTTGTTTATTATTGTCCGTCTGTTTTTGCTGAAGACTACTCCATTTCTATGACTACTAGTGGAGCAGTAAATATTATTGGTAATGCGGGTGAAATAGCAATAGAATCTAGTGATATCCACGTTGCAACTACTTGTAGGTCGGGTTATAATCTGGTGCTAGCTACTTCGACATCAGATAATAATTTGTATCTAGATGGTATTAAAACAAACGATGCGGAGAGTGCCCACATTTCACCTTCAGATGGCACCACCGCCCTCATTAATGCTCCCAATACATGGGGGTATTTACTATCTTCCATCGCTCCGACTCCAAATAATGTTTTCCTGCCAGTTTCGCCCGACCCACTAAATCCTTCTATAATTAAGACAGATGATGAGACCGCATCTGATCAAGATATTGACGACAATTTTGTTATTTATTATGCAGCCCATATCGGTACCAACTTGGCGAGCGGTGTTTATAAGATGATTCCAGAAGATAGCTCGATTTCTCCGGCGGTAAATGGCGGATTATCATATTATTTAACTGCGAGTCCTGACTGCAATGACAATCTAGACATTACTTTTAATAAAAACCTGGATGGCGAAGGCGGAGAGACAGGCGAGACGGTTAATAATTTTCCAGACAACTCAGATAATAATAAGGATTTAGAAAATCAAACGCTTACGTTATCGACCAAACGCCCTACTCGGGATGGTTATATCTTCAAAGAATGGAACACCGAGACAGATGGTACTGGTAAAAACTATCAGCCTGGAGATGTTATTCCGATGAACGCAGAAGGCCTTACTGGCTCGGTTACTCTTTATGCTATATGGGTGGCTAATTGTCCATCTGGTTATATTTGTTATGATGGCAACCATGCAGATGCAGGTGTTATGCCAAATCAAGAAGCGCAAGGTGGTAGCACCATAAGGCTCACTTCTACCAATTACAGTCGTTCTGGCTATGGTTTTGCTGGTTGGAATACTGCTCCGGACGGTACTGGCACCCAATACGGCCCGCAACAAAATTTCTCTATGCCCAGTACTGGCGGCGTCAATCTTTTCGCTACTTGGATTAAAGCATCTGGTACTTTCCAGGCTTGGTCTGGTGCATCCAATATGAATGTTGGCGAAGTCAAAGCTTTGAGAGACGTTCGGGATGATGAAGTATATGCCGTAGCTAAACTGGCAGATGGTAATATATGGATGATAGAAAACTTGAGAATAGTCCCAAACACTGCCAGTTTTTCACTCATTAATACTAATAATCCTACGCAAGCTTTTCTCCAGGCTGTGCCAGGTTCTTCTTCCTCTGATAGTCAGTGTTCTTCTGACAATTCTACCTGTACAGACCAAGTCTTCTATTACGCCAATAATATGGACAGAAGTTTAAACCAATCTCCTACAGGAAATACAACAGCAAATGCATGGTATAGCTATGGTGTTATGTATAATTGGTATACAGCCACGGCCGGCAATGGTACTTATGATTTTGGCAGCACTAGCGGTCCAGACGAAGACGGTACTGTAGTGGGAGATATTTGTCCTGCTGGTTGGCATTTACCGACTGGTGGTTCGCCTGGTGAATATAATAGTTTATCTACTAATTTGGGTGGGGTCGGTGCCACTGGAGCTAATGCTCTTCGTGCTTACCCTAACAATTTTATCTTTTCTGCTGATTTCAACCCTGAAAAAGGTTACCCTGACGCTCGTGGTAATCAGGGGCGCCTGTGGTCATCTACCGCTACTAGCGATAATGCTAAATCTTTTCGTATGGGCTATAATACTTCGACTATTACTCCTGCTGGTAGCTGGAACAAATGGGATAATTTTGCGGTTCGTTGTATCTATCGAGGAGGCAACATCCCCTATGTGGATGTAGAAGTTGATTTTGGTGGTCATGGTATTACTGATGTAACTTTTTATAATGAAACTTACGGTACAGTAACCGTTACACCTAGTCATCCGGTCGCCCAAATAATTGCAAACACTCCATACACAATTACTGCTACCACCAATGTCGGTTATGAATTAAAAAATTGGGGCACGACAATAAATGGTACTTTATCAGACGCCTCTGCAAATCCCACCAATTACACCGTTACAGACGAAGCAACTCTTACCGCAATAGGTAGAACTATCCCTACTTTCGATACTACAGTTACACTTCCGGCCAATGTACTAAGTGTTAGTTTTACTCACCCAGATTTTCCTACCCAAACTATTGATACGAGTGGCGGCGTTGTTTCTCTGAGACGAGGCGTTCCATATACTATCACGGCTTCTTTTGCGGACGGTTATACTCTCGATAATTGGATAGCTGGGCCTGACAGTACACTTGGATCAGTTTCATCTAATCCTACTACCTTTACCATCACGGACGACACTACTCTTACTCTGACTAGTAAAGAAGCAGTACTATCAACCTATACATTACACTATGATGCTGGAGATGGTACGGGCGCTCCAGATGACGATGTAGAGACTAGCTATAACGATCATTATGAATTCACCATCAACGATACCATTCCATCCCTCTTTGATTACTCCTTCCTAGGATGGAGTGAAATAAGTGGTGCTTCTACTGCTACTTATGTTTATGACGCCGTCAATGGTACCTTTACCCCTAGCACTATTACTGTTACCAACTCCGATCCAGAGACCACTGCTGTCAGTAAGACTCTTTATGCGGTTTACCAAGAGGATGTCTGTCCTAGCGATCATATTTGTTATTATGGTAACGGCGCAAATAGTGGATCAATGAACAATCAAGCTGCCTCAAGTAACACTGCTACTACACTAATCCCGTCCAATTATGCTAAAGCTGGCTATGGTTTTGCGGGTTGGTTGGCCGCTCCTGAATCGGGCGCAACTCCAGAAACTATCTATGGGCCAAACGCTACAATTACAACGCCTGACTTGTCTTCTAGTGGTATGAAGCTTTATGCAAAATGGATAAAGAGTACTGGCAACATGCAAACGTGGGGTGGTTGTAGTAGTATGGGCACCAATAGCGTCATTGCTCTTACTGATACTCGTGATAACGAGACTTATGCCATAGCTAAATTGGCTGATGGTCAATGTTGGATGATTGAAAATATGAGGTTAGTGCCATCAACCGCCAATATCACAAGCACTAACACCAATAATCCAATAACTGGTTTTGCCGAAGCGGCCGCCGCTTCATCTACTTCTGATGATCTGTGTGGAGTAAAGGGTGATCCTGACTGTAATAATCAGCTGCAATATAATACTAATAATTTAAACCGTTCTATAACCCAATCTTATAACACTGCTGGTAGAAGAGTTGCTTGGTATTCATATGGTGTTTATTACAATTGGTACACGGCTACGGCTGGTAATGGGACTACTAATACAGGATTTAATGTCACCGTTAATGGAGACCTTTGCCCTGCTGGTTGGCATTTGCCTACTGGAAACAATGGTGATTATGTAGCCTTAAATACAGCCGTAAGTATTGATAGTGGCGATACTGGTCTTAGAAATTATCCAAATAACTTTGTTTGGTCTGGTGACTACAATAAAACTAGTCGCACAAATGGTGGCACTAATGGTCGTTACTGGACTGCCACGAGTTACGGAGTGGATAGCGCTTATCGCCTCGGTTTCCAGCCTGGCAAAATGTCGGTCAATGGGAACTATGAGAAATGGGATGCTTTTGCAGTAAGGTGTGTTCACGGTAGTGTAGGAGAAAGCTCTCCAGAAGCCATCGAGGATGAGCCGGTTGCCTCACCATTACAAACGACGCCTACTCCAGTAGACAACTACAACATTCCGGAAGAAGTAGAAAGTGTTAATGAAAATAACCAAGCCTCCGATTCTTATGCTACACCGCAAGGCGTGTCCGAACAAACAATGCGATCCACTGAAGAAACAATTGACGATATGCCGGTTGGTGTAATTAGTACCGCCGTCGTAGCTGCTGTAAGTACTATTGGTGTCATTGCCGTTGCTCTTTATCGTAATGACGATAATGAGAAAGAGGGTATTGCTGAAACAAAGTCCTAATTAATTTGAGATTTTCACTCGTCTCCTTCGGCGTTCGAACCAAGGTTCTCGTCCAACTTCCTACACAAACTTATTATTTGAGAATAAAAGCCGGCAGATTGGTATTTTATTCTTGCGAAGTGCGTCTAATGGGCGAGCGAGCAAGAAAAAATGCCGAGATGCCGGCTTTTAGCTCAAATAATGGTGCTGGAGGTTGGACTCGAACCAACGAAGCGCGAAGCGCGAGAGATTTACAGTCTCTTGTCATTGCCACTAGACGACTCCAGCAGTACCCTAATTATACCAAACTACAATCAAAAATCAAGTATTATATACGCTTCCGTCCAGCATGCGGTTTCACGATCCTGGGCGAAGGGCGAGTCTTAGTAGCTCGATGAGTATTCGTCGTAGCTCTGGCTGGTCGCTTAGCAGGTCTTGAAGCGCTCCGACTCCTTGCAGAATTCTTTGCCGCAGCAGAATTCATATTCTTCAGCATTCGCTTCGTTGCACGCCGCTTCTTAGCGGCGTTATCCTTGATGATCTGCTCTTCAATACGAGCTGCAGTTGCTGTAGCAGCCTCATCGTCACCATTTGCCTCATAAATAGCAAGTATTTGTCTTAATGTCGACACCTTAGGATCAAGCTCAAAAGCGTTTTCAAGCGCCTCTACCGCCTTACGAGCTCTACCCATCTTCTCTTCAGCCTTAGCAAGAGCAATAAACCTAGCTGGTACATCACCTTCGAGCGCAATTGCCTGTCGAAAAGCCATCGCAGCCTTCTCATATGCCCCAGTCTCCAAATAGATTAAACCCGCATTATGAATCGAAGCTGGATTATTATCAAGCGACTGCGCAATCTCAAAACACTCCACCGCCTCATCATATTTCTGACCTTTAGCATACAAAATACCAAGCCTATTATATGCAGCAGCGTTTTTCTCGTCGAATTTCAAAATAGTCAGTAGTGCCTTCTCAGCTCGAAATGGCTTTCTCTCCTTCATAGAAGTCTGCGCCACTGCCCAAAGTTTCTTCATCTGTGCGGTATATTTAGGCGATTTCTCTTCAACCTCTTTTTGTTTTGGCTCCATCGGAAAAAAGAACCCAAGATATACAATCAGCGCAATAATCAAGATAACCGCTATCATAACATTATTTTAACACAGGTTCGCCACAATCTGCAACTTTACATGTCCGTTCCGAGAGATAGCCTCATACGTAGCCAAAAATTTAGGTAACTTAGACAAGAACACATCTTTACCAGTCAGAAAATACGTCTTATAAAGCATCTCGATAGCCGCACCAATCACTTCAAGAGCATATGACCTTACGCCTTCTTTTTTGCGAGAGATCTCTTCGGCTAATTCTACCAATTCCCCCTCTCTAGCTACCATCAGCTTCTTAGCAAGTGCCTTAACCTTATCACTGGCCGATATTGGCCCATCCACCGCACGTATATCTCGCAAGAAATAAAGCGACGCACGGCTAAGAATCGTTGATAATATCTGAGATGGAGAATCCGTTATTAGTACAAAATGCACTTTTTCTCCAGGCTCCTCAAGACTTTTTAATAAAGCATTTGCCGCTTCGATCTGCAATGACTCAGCCGAACGGATCACTATAAAAACATCGCTTGTCTGGCGTACACCGAGCCTCGCAATCACACTTCGAACCTGCTCAATCGTGATTACACTTTTGCTTTCAGGTTGCAAAACAAACGCACCGCCAATCTCTACATTAAGTCCAGCAGGCACCACAAACACAGACGTACCACAACGGCTTGCAATCTTCTTAACATCTGATAGATTATCGAAGAACACTACGAAACTCCGCTGGTAATTTCGACTTGAAAGTCTTCCTCTCGCCACTCGGCAATGTAATCTCAAGCTGCCCTGCATGAAGATACAGCCTATCAGCCTTATCACCTTCATACACACGATCCCCTAAGATAGGATGGCCTAAATATTTCATATGGACACGAAGCTGATGAGTACGCCCTGAAGTAGGCCGTAACTCCACAAGAGCATATTTATCCCCAGCATCTAGAACCTTATAGAAGGTCTCAGCCTCCTTTCCATTGGCATCGACCCGAAAAGTAGTTGGCCTCTTCAAATCTCGAATCATCGGCAAATCAATTCGCGCTTCGTCCAACTTAGGTCGACCACAAACAACAGCGTAATATGTCTTATGGACTGTGCGATCCTGAAATTGTCGTTTCAAGAACATCTGAGTTTCTAGGTCTTTTGCCAATATCATTACACCAGAAGTATCTCTATCTAGTCGATGACAAATCAGGCCAAAGTCAGCCAAAGTTCTCTCCGGACAATATTCGCCCTTCCTCTCACTTAGTAAACCCGCAGGCTTATTCACTACTATTACTTTATTATCTTCATAAAGTATTTCTGGTTCCACATCAGCGTTTTTTAATTTATCAGGCACCTGGAGGTCGATCATTACGTCTCTTGTAATCTTAGTATTTGGCTTAGTTACAATTTCGCCATCAACCTTCACGAATCCATCCTTGATGAATTTCTGCAAAGTAGACCGATTATAACTCTTAAAGATCTCGGTCATCATCACATCAAGACGTATCTTCTCCGGACCGGTATCATTATTATCAACAAGAACAATGTCGCCATTAATCACGCGTGACATCTCGGGTTTACTAAATTTCTTGCCAGTCCGAATCATATTACCTCAATTGGAATGCCTTTTGCAGCTCAAAGAGCTTCTTATTTGCCTTTTCATTGGCGTACTTTTCGCCAGTCTGCATCAGCTCATAAACTTCTTCGTCAGTAATCTTTGCCAACTTCTCATGGAAAGCAGTTAACATTTTTTCGACACTAGATGCGACCTGTTTTTTCAAATCACCATAGTTTGATTTGCCCTTCCATTCAGCCACAACTTCATCGAGAGGACGATCATTTACTAAAGCCTCGATCTGCAATAGATTAGATATTCCTGGACGTTCTTTCAAATCATAGTCAATCTCGCCAAACGAATCCGTCGTAGCAGACATAATCTTCTTCGCAGCAGCCTTTGGGTCGTCCGTCATCATAATCTTCGAATTTACTGATTTCGCAGACTTACTCATCTTCTTTTCCGGATTTACGAGGTCACGGATTCGGATTCCATCATCTGTCCCCATAAATTTAGCTTGTTCCACAGTCTTCTCCGGGATAGTAAAGATCTCTTTATCAAACCTGTGATTTACTCTGATTGCAATATCACGTGTCAGCTCGATATGTTGGAATTGATCCTGGCCTACAGGAATATAATTCGCATCAAACAACAAAATATCCGTAGCCATCAAGACCGGATAATCAAAGATGCCGACATTACACGAATCCTCGCCTTTCCCTTTTTCCTTGTATTGGATCATCCGACCAAGCTCACCCATAGTAGCAACGCAGTTTAGGATCCAGGTCATCTCTGAAGTGGCCGGCACGTAACTTTGACGATAGATGTGCACATTCGGCCGGACTTCTAACCCAGCTGCAAGATACATTTTAATCAGCATCAAAAGATTATCCTGCAAAGCACCATCCTGCTCAGCTATGATCGTGTGTAGATCAGCTACAAAAATATTCACATGATTATCCTTAGAGTATTTATTTGCAAGACGCGTCATCGGCAGCAAAGCCCCCAAGAAATTACCCATAGTAAGTTCAGAATTAACTCGAATTCCAGTCAAGATTGTTTTCATATTTCCTCCAAAATCAAAATTAATAACTCAAGAATTAGGACTGTCGCCAATGTGGTAGAAAAGCTGAATCATATATTTTCATACTTTTATTTTACCATAGATTGTGTTAAAATAAAACAAACGGGGTGCTAGCTCATTTGGTAGAGCGCTTATACAGCACACCCCTGTAAGTAAATTACACAATTTGACCAAGATTAATTGGGGTGTTAGCTCATCCGGTAGAGCGCAGCTATGGCATAGCTGAGGTGGCGAGTTCGAGTCTCGCACACTCCACCATTTAGCTTATTGAGATCTCGTTAGAAGAAATTCTAGCGAGATTTTTTGTTGTTAGAGCCGGTTTCATTCGAAGCCGGCTTTTTTCTTTGATTGAGGTGACAAACTCCCAACATATTTGCCACCTCTGAGAAGGCGAAAGTGTGGCGTGACGACGCTCAACGATTAATGAGGTCTCCGGCACTTAAAGCTTCACGAATATCAAATTAATTGCAAAGGAGAAACGCAATGGCAAAGAATATCAAAGTTAAGAAGATAGGTAGTAAGGCTAAAAAAATTCAGATCAGAATCCTGTCGCTACAGAACAGTCTGGCTTAGGAGGAGTATGGCTAAGACTACTAAAGTAACGAAGATCGAGAAGCGATACAAGACGAAAGATGGTCAAGTAAAGACTCTCGAAATCAATTATGCAAAGGTTGCAGACCGTTTGAATGAATTCCGTTCTGCTAATCCTCGCTCAAAGATTTCGGTTAAGTTCGCTTATAACGACAAAGGCGATCTCACCCATCATGCGTACATTTGGAAAGACAAAACCGACTTCTATGACCTACTCAAATCTGGCGTAAGCGCAAAAGAGTCGCTTGAATCTGCGGACGCAGAAGGTTCTTCGTTGATGTATGCAGATAAAGTTAAGCAGGAAAAAGGTTTCGAGAAGAACGAAACGATTGCAATCGGTCGTGCTTTGGCAATACTCGGATATGCTGGTTCTGGCGAAATCGCATCAAGCGAAGAAATGGAAGAGTTCGAAGACTTCAAAAAGCAGAAAGTTGAAGATGCAAAAGCTGAGGCAATAAGCCAGCTCGCAAAGGCTAAGGATATGAAAGCTTTGTTGAAAGTTTGGCAAAGTCTCACTAAAGAGCAACAACTCGCAAAAGAAGTCCAAGCGAAAAAGAACGAGATGAAGGAGATATTTAATGCAAAATAAAATTCCTAACGATTTCCTCGATTGCTGTATCGATAGTGAAACAGGCGAGGTTTACGATTCAGACTCAATTACCGAAGCTGTTCTTATAGAAACTGCTGAACTTGGTGATTTTGTTAACAGTGTCGTCTTCAGTGCGGTAAAAGCCGTAGTTGAGACTTATGTAGTTCCTGAAGCCGAAGAGTATGCGAAAGACTATTTTGAGCCATCAGCTCGTGAAGAGGCAATGGCTGATATTCGTCGAGAAACGATGGAAAGGATAAAAAATGAAAGTTATTAAGCTACAGCAAAACTCGGATGAATGGCTAGAGTTTCGTAAAGGCAAGTCTGGTGGGTCAGAGTTCAAGAATCTTTGGATACCAGGTCTTCCATTAAAAGCAAAAATAATTGAAAGACTCGAACAGGAAAATCCTTTATCGCCAGAGGATAAAAGATGTACCGTTCAAGAGCTTGCAGGGATGCTTGAGCCGAGTGAGCTTGCGGAACTCAAGTTAGAAGCTGAGCCAAAGAAACATTTTTATGAAATTGTTGCAGATCGTGTTGCTCGTCCTGTAACCCCAAATGACTACGAAGATAGATTAAATGGAGAACCGTTTACGATGATGGCTCGTGGTCACATTTTGGAACCTGAAGCCCTTAACGCTTTCGAAAACAGAACTGGGAAAAAACTCGATAAGGATTCTGTGGTATGGGTATCTGATTATGATCCGAACGCATATGTAAGCCCAGATGGCGCAATTACCGATAAGGATGGAAAAGTTCGAGAGGCTTGTGAGGTTAAATGCCTCTCCTCTGCCGAAGTTATTAAATGTTTTGACGAGAATCGTTATCCAAAAGACTACGAACCACAAGTTCTTAAGTATTTCATGGTCAATGAGGATCTGAAAACACTCCATTTCATTATTTATACCGACCTTATTCCAGGACTAGAACTTCAGATATTCGATATTAACCGTAAAGATGTCGAAGAGAGATTGGCTGAGGCGAGAGCATTCGAGAAGGCGAGCCTCAAACGAATCGATGAACTTGCATCAAAAATTGAAGGATTAAGTTTCTGATGAGTGACGGAAATCATAAAGGCAAAGGACATGGAAAAGGAGGATTTGCTTCACAAAGAATAGGTAGCGATGGTCTAACCGGTCAACAACGAGCTAGGCTGGCAGGTCTAAAAGGTGCAATAGCTCATTCAATAAAAGTCTACGGACATTCAGAGGAGGAATACGAAGAACTATGGCAGAAAAAAGTGTCTTCAATAAAATCGGAACATTAAAAGTTAAGAACGGCACATATAAGAAAGATGGCGTCGAGAAGAACAGTTATCACGAGGTAGGTGTTCTTCTCTCCTCGCCACATGGCTCAAGGCTTCTGATTAAGCTTCATGCAACTGCTACGACGGAACCGAAACTTATCTCGGTTTTCTACGACGAAGGAGTTGGTTTGAGTCTAAACAGAAGCGAGCCAGAAAGAGAGGGGGATGTCGTTCCGAGTCCGGATGAAATTCCTTTCTAGTTAATCATCGGCTCTTTAACATTGATGGACTGGTTACTTGCGCAATGCGCTATTGATAAGGTCACACAAAATTGCCTAGTAACTTGATTCGTGGCTGGAAGAGTTAGCATAAGTGTTCGTAATTCAATGTTCAATATTTTCTCTTCTTTATATGTAGCCAGCCCATCTATGTTCGAGAGTCGACTTTGGTTGTTATCTACTAATGAGCTGTCGTTGGTAGATAAGAGCTAAAGCTCTAACAAGTAATAAAGGAGGTAATAATGAACGACAAACTTGGGGGTGCTATGACAAATGAGCAATGGGAGCGTATTCGTGATGAGCTGGAAATCATCAAGAATACAGCAGATTACGGCATCGATTGCGTCGATAGCTTGTGTGAGCTTAAGGAGATCATGGCAGATATTAAACGAAGCTATGGAATTATCTTGCATATAACCAATGAAAAATAAGTATGGCAACAGAATAAACTTCTGTCTCTCGGTCTGCCGGTAATTTAGCCATTGCATAACTCCACACTTATTCTTTGTTTTACCGGCAGCCCAAGGGTTCTTTCTATGGAGGTAAATATGAAAGTTAATACGAATGATATGAGGCATAAGATTCTGGACGCAGTGCGATTACATCCAGAAGCAGTCAATAGTGACAAATTATTAATCTCGCTTATATGGGAGAAGGAGGGTTGGACTTACAATAAAGGAATCCTCTGGAATCTGCATCATGTGTCGAGTCCTGAGACCATTCGCCGAACTCGCCAAAAACTAGTTGAAGAAGGGTTAATTAAACCATGCGAGGAAACGACCGAGGCACGGTACGAAGATTTTAAGCAAGCAAGGATGGTGCTATGAGCGAGTCGCTAAAAGTCCTTGAATTGTTTGCTGGAATTGGCGCTTGTTCGAAAGCTCTAGATCGCTTAAAAATACCACATACAATAGTTGATGCCGTCGAGATTGATAAGTATGCGATTAGAAGCTTTAATGCTATCCACGGTACGAGTTTTGAGCCACAGGATATTACTAAATGGGATAAAGATGTTAGTGCCGATCTTATTATGCATGGATCGCCGTGCCAGGATTTTTCTGTTGCCGGTAGACAAGCAGGTGGCGATGAAGGCAGTGGCACTCGTTCGAGCTTGATGTATGAAACGCTTCGAATTGTAGACAAACTACATCCTAAATATGTTATCTGGGAGAATGTCAAGAATCTGCTTTCTAAGAAACATCGACATAATTTCGACGCCTATATTGAATCAATGAAGCGACTTGGATATATTAATTCGTTCCAAATTCTCAATGCAAAAGACTATGGAATTCCTCAGAACCGTGAGCGTGTATTTACGGTAAGCATCCGTGAGGATATTTGGGATAAAGCGTATAATAATTTCAATCAATTTAATTTTCCGAAACCTATAGAGCTAAAAAGAAAGCCCAAAGATATACTTGAAGACGAAGTTGACGAAAAATACTTTATTTCCGAAAACATGATGAATTACTTTATGGGCGTGAATCAGAAACCCAGTAAATTTCCACGCAAAGAAAGATTTATAGCGAATATTAATCGTAAAGATCAAGATCGTGCCAACTCGATTACTACTGCGCCTGGGCAAAGACCAACGGACAACTTCGTAAAGGTTAATATGAAAACGGTTTTATGCAACAAACTTGTAAAAGAGAGTATTGTAAAAGGCGGTGAAATAATTAATCACTCATATACTACAAGCAAACAGCGAGATACTCTCGATAAATACATAGAGAGCGACGATGGTATTATGCCTACTATGACTACTAGACCTGACTGCTTAGGTTATGCAACTCTCCCTCCAGACGTAAGAATCCGTAAATTAACACCAAAAGAATGTTGGAGGCTGATGGGATTCGATGACGCCGACCTGGAAAAAGCACAAGCTTCTGGGGTCTCGAATGCACAGCTCTACAAGCAGGCTGGCAATTCTATCGTGGTTGATGTTCTTGTTGCTATTTTCGAAGAGTTATTATTGGGGAGAGTTTAGGCTTATACCTGTTTTTGTAAAACCGCCATCAAGTGCCTTGTAGAGGTAGCGAGCAACTATGGAAGAGTATGGTTTCCACTTTTCTGAATCCGCTATTAGCTCTGCTTTATCTCGTGTACCGGACATCCATTCGTAGCCTTGCAAAAAAGCAACATCTTCGACCGGCAAGATATTTTGTCTATCAAGAACAAATATAAGATACATTTTTGCAGACCAATCTCCAATGCCCCTAATTTTTTTTAATTCCTTTATTGCATCGTCATCGCTCAAGTTGTTAATTTTTTTCAAATCGATGCTTCCATCTAGAATACCATCCGTAAAGCTTCTAATATAACCTAACTTCTGGGCAGATACGCCTGCATTTCGTATTTCTTCGTCAAATAATAAATTAATGTTGTCTGGGCATACATTATCGTTGCATAATGACTCAATGCGTTTGTAAATCGTAGCAGAGGCTTTGTTTGATAACATTTGACCAATAAATGTTGAAATAAAAAAAATATAATCATCCGAATAAAGCGAATACTCTATATCTCCGATTTTTCGACATATTAAGTCAAATCTTTTGTCTTTTTTCCGGATATGATCCACTCTTTTGTCGTTTATAGACAATAATTTATGACCGTTTCTCAGACTCATATTTTTAACTCTGATATTTTATGCATCGACCCTGATTGTATGTAATAATTGTCGGCATCCATGGGTGTTGTGCCGTTCAACATATCACCCTTGCGAATTATATGATTATTTCGAATTATCTCTATTAACTCATCGTTAGTTACAAATCCGGCTATATCATATTTCCAGTCTTGTCCTAATAATATCTCCTCTAGCCTTGCTTTTTCTATTGTATCTGTATATAGGAGTCGGCTTTTTCTTAATATGTCTTCGCAATACGGATCCATCCTGATCAAAAATGTAAAATCGTATGATTTATCATTCGGTAAATATCTTCCGTTGTTATCCCAGTCTTTCGTTTCTAGCAGAAGCAGGTTTCCGAAAGCCTTTGTTGACTTAATTGAGATAGACTTTCCTTTTACTTCAATGTCGACATCATCCCATTTTCCTAACTCATATACGCTAAAGTCTGGATAGGATGGTTCATAGCCAATTCTGACTAATTCGTTGTAGAGTGCGCACTCTGCAAGCTTGCCTTGAAATGTGTTTGCAAAAATCTCACCATTGCGCCTAATATGAGTTCCGCCACTTCGATGATTTCTATGCTCGCCAGATCCAGCAAAAGTCATATTGTAAGAGAAATCCAAAACCTTAATAATTGTGGCTTGTTTTAGGTTGCCAATCGGAGAAAAAGGTCTTTTCGAATTTATAAATAGCCCGTTGGCTTTTCTGTCCATTTCCAAGAATAAATCAGTTGCCATGGGTCAAGTATCCTTAAATTAGACTAAATGTATCGTCTTGTCTGGCGTATAGCCATTTTTTTCAATGATTTCTTTTTTGATCGAAAAACGAGGACGGCGTCCTTGCCTTTGTTGATCCGCAAAGGTTTCATTTTTGCTAGCACACAAAACTATATTGCGCACGTCTTCTTTAATTTCATAAATATCAACTTGACCATCTACTGTGCCGTTTGGGCAAAAATCCATAAAGAAGAGTTTATCCCATGTTGAATGAGGCCCAAATGAAGTGAGGTCATTAACAATGGATGTAGATTTCACCTGAACGCCAGATCCATCCGCAACATCGACTGCATCATAAGAGCCAGCACCAGCTTCATTTCCGTTGGTGCGAATAGCATCATAACAATAACAATAAAGAGCCTCAGACACTACATCTGGAACATTCAGTGTTCTGCCATTAAGTGCCTTGAGGTCTTTATTGATTGCTAGCCATTTTTGAAAGATGTTTTTTATTTTTTCGAAATCGGTCTCATCAAAGTAATCACCGATTGCGGTTGCACCTGATTTGAGTTTTACTTCTAGTTTTCTCATAATACATCTGCCTTATATTATGAAGTCAATTATACCAGCAGATGCATATTTTGAACAGGTCTGACAGCTAGGAGTCGAGAGCCTTTTTAATGTTTTTGGCAATCCTTGCAATTACCGGCACTGAGACTGAGTTGCCAGCTTGCTTGTATAGTGCAGCATCCGAAATCTTCGGAAGCTGATAGTCCTTAGGAAAGCCCTGGACACTAAAGCACTCTCTTGGAGTAAGTTTGCGAATCCCTTTACCATCAAATATGATCGGAACATTATGTCCGCCAGTACCCATGTTGGCTGTCAGCGTAGGGCATACGCCACTCTTATTACGGCGAACATACTGTCTGCGCCATTGATATACTTCACCTTGCTCTGTAATTTCGTCCTTAATTCTGTCGTAAAGTGGCTTACCGTTATAATAGTATTTTTCTGGGATTTCGCCGGTTTCGAGAATATCCGTTATGTTTACGGTTCTTTCAATAGGTTTTGGAAATTCGAACTTGTCTAGCTTTTCTTTATCTTTGAAGCCGACAATATAGATACGCTCACGATTCTGCGGAACATTGCCATATTCCATAGAGTTTAGAACTTCAGCTTTGATATGATAACCGAGGTTTTCGAGTGTCTCTTTAATTACTTTGAAAGTATTACCACCGTCATGGCTCTTGAGGTTCTTAACATTCTCAAGCATAAAGCCAACAGGTTGCTTTTCTTTGATAATTCTAGCTACATCTAAGAATAGGTTTCCTCTACCTTTCTCATCATCAAAGCCTTTACGATAACCGGCGATCGAGAAAGCCTGACAAGGAAAGCCACCAACCACAAAGTCACAATCAGGAATGTCCTTCTCGTTTACTTTAGTTATATCTGCTACTGTTAGGGCATCTTTGCCAAAGTTTAGGTCGTATGTATTGGCGCACTTTGGCTCGAAATCGTTCGCCCAAACAGTCTTGAATCCTGCTTGTTCGAAGCCGAGTCTGATGCCACCAACACCTGCGAACAGGTCTATGGTTCTTATGGGCATTTTGTATTACTCCACTTAGTTAATAGTACCTACTATTATACCACCAAAATCATACTTATGCTTGCCGGAATAATTCATTAAGCCGTATTTTATATCAATAAACAACGAAAGGAGAATAGTATATGATATATCCACTAGAAATAATTAGAAAACATATCATTATGCATCGCCTTAATAAGCGATATAAACTTAAACAATAACGCGGTATAATATAAGTAGGCTATCAGTTTGAGGCAATCTGGTTAAATAGCCTCCTTAGTTTATGCTTATTATGATATAATATAATTAATATCAATAGCGTCTAGAACTATGTTCTGGGCGTTTTTTGTTGTTAAAGGAATCACGATGAATGAACAGATCCTAAATGCAATCCATAGTCTAGTTACAGCCCTTATTCCGGCGATTGTAACTATTGTCACCTATGTTTGTCAGTCTAGTCAAGCAAAAAGGCATGCCGCTAAACAATCAATATTGCAGATGATTATGGAAGACCAATTAAATTGGGAACTATTTCATAAGTTTCCTACTAATTGGGGTGATATTCAAAATGAGTATGCCATCTATCACAAGAACGGTGGCAATGGAGAGGTTACCAAGCGTGTCAATGATTATAACGATTGGTATCTAGGTGTCGAGAAAAGCCTAGTCAATTCTAAAGGAGGTAAGCAATGAAACTCAGCAAGAAGACGACAAGACAATTATCAATAGCCGTAGGTTTACTATCTTTTGCGGCATTTATTGTGCAAGGACTCGGATCAACATGGGGATTTGAGGAAGTGGCTAAACAAATTACGCAGACAGCTCTCCTCTTCTCTGGTGGTATTAATATTTACTTCTTGGGTGTGACGAACCAAAAGAATAATCAGGACAAGGAGAAATCGAATGATAAATAAGATCGAGAAATGGTTTAGCAATCACATCGCATTCTTTGTTGTTCTTGGTGTAGTGCTATTGTGTACTGCATTTATTCTTTGTGGCTCTGTAGCTGAAAATGGAAGCATCACGCTAGATGGCAAAAATGCCATGATCGAGAAATACACCGATGATTTCATCAAAGATGCAAATACTCGTCTTGAAGAGATGATGAACTATGAGCCTGCAACGGACGAAGAAACCATCAAGGCAAACGACCAAGAAGAAGTCGGTCTTGGTTTTTCGACTTCTATTGACCAAATTATCGCTCGCAGATTACCGGATGGCGATAACGATAGTGGTAAAGGATGGCAATGTTCGAAATATACAGCATACCTTGCGACAGGTCGTAGGGAGTATTCGACCGCTCACCCAGATTATGGTCCTGTAAATGGAAAAGACATTGCATCGTGGCTTGTTAGGAACTATGGTTTCAAATATATCGACCAGCCAGTCAAAGGCGCTATTGGCTCAGGTGGATTTAATACTCAATATGGTCACACTGTGATGTATCTATATGCCACTGGCACGAATACTGCTATGGTAAACGATGCGAATTACTCTCCACTTAAGGTAGCAACTCACAATATGAATATAAGTGGTTACAAATGGGTGGTTCCTGGTGATTACACGCCACAGCCGACTCCAGAACCTACACCAGAACCAGTAGCCTCTTGTGATGTTATCAATGTTGTTAAAGGCGATACTTTAGGTGCAATTATGAAAAAGTGTGAAGGTTATGTTCAGTATGGCGTAGCAATGGATGAATATGCAAAGACTTGGTACTCGACAAAAGTTAAGCCAGGTCAATCGGTCTACGATGGATGGCATTCAAATACAGGTGTTGGGCTTTATGCTGGAGACACAATCGAAAGGCGAAAATAATGGCTTATTCTGGCGACTTATTGAAGATTAACGGCAATACGATCCATGGGCTTTCTTGCTATAAAATCGGATACAACAAACTATGGAAAGATGCTGACCGTAACATGAATGGCGATGTTCGTGCCACACTCATTGGTATTTTCCCTAAAATTGAGCTAACTTTCCGTGATGCTTTGACCGAAAATGAAATTAGTCAAATTATAGCTTTGTTAGATTTACCTTATTTCGATGTTACTTATTTTTCTCCAAAAGTTAAGAATACAGTAACTGCTAGATATTATGCTGGAGACTACGAACCAGAACTTCTCGATAAATCCAGAGGCCTATACAAAACTTTTACGGTCTCGTTAGTGCCTGTGAGCAAGTTGTGAGGTGGCTGAATGATTGAAGTATCAGGAACATTCAAACAAGCCATGAGAGAACCTGTTAAGGTGATCAAAGCCATCATTACAGGCGAAGTTGAGTCTTATTCGTCATCCGACACCCTTATGTCTTTTACGGTCGAGTCTGCTGGGTATTATTTTCGATCTGCGACCAAAGCATTGTCATTTAAGCTACTCGGCAACGACTATAACCTTATAGGAGAGACAGTCGGTGTCACATTGAGTGTTTGTGCTAATAGCGCTCAAGATTTGTGGGAAGACTGTTATCTTGGGAGCTTCAAAATCTACGAGCAGAAATCTGATATCGAAAAAGGGTTCACCACATTCACGGCTTACGACAAGATTGGTCAGATGGCGACTCAAAAATATGACTCAAATATCACCTTTCCTACTACTGTTGAGAACCTTGTTATTCAAATAGCCGCAAAGTTTAATCTTGTCTATGAGACGCATTCTTTAGTTAATGGTAATTATTTAATATCTGAGGACTTGTATGCACGAATTAATGATATTACTTATCGTGATATTCTCTCTGAGATAGCCGGTGCTACTGCTTCTCTTATTGTTGTTGATGGCGTAACTGATACCCTGAGAATTGTTGCACCGCCGTTAGAATCATCTGAAACGCTTACATATGATAACCTTAAAAAATACTCGATTAAGCCTAAATATGGTCCTGTTAATAGTGTTGTTTTGGCTAGAACACCTCAGGAGGATAACATTGCCGTTGTCGACAATGAAAGTGTCGAATTGTATGGATTGACCGAATTGAAGCTTGCGAACAATGAGATTCTTGATGATGATAGGGAGTTACTTGCACATCCAATACTCGACGCAGTTGATGGTTTTGAATGGTATCCTTTCGAAGCAGATACGGAAGGTCATGGCTGGTATGAAGTTGGCGATATGATTACCGTGACTGATGGTAATAATTCTTGGGATGTGATTATTACAGACATAAAGCTAAGCGTTGATGGTGGCATTAAAGAAACAATCAAGGGCGTAATGCCGACAGAAACTCAGACAGATTACGCACTAGCCGGTGGTATTACTAAGACCATCTATAACACTCAAATTAAAGTCGACAAGCAAAATCAAGAGATTCAATCGATAGTCCAAGAGATGACATCTCTCGAAGGGCAAGTAAATGATAACTATACGGAAATTCATCAGACTATTAATAATGTCGTTACATCGGTTCAAAATTCTGGTGGTAATAATCTTATTAAGAACTCGGCGATGTATTCGATAAACTCTGATACTCAATTGCCTGACAGTTGGAGTTTTTCTAGTGGTGGAGATTTGATTGTCCAACCATCAGCCGAGGCTACGGTGTATGGTTCTTTGTCTGGACAAGCCATTTCATTAATTGGCAAGAAGGCGATTCAAAATATCGCAGTTAGCGCAGACGATGCCTCCATCCCAGAGAGTTCTAAGATCTATTATTCTTTCTCTTGTCGTATTAAGAAAACTGCAACAGGCACTTGCTATGTAAAAATCACGGATGGCACTGAGCATGGTGTATGGTCGATAGATCTCGATAACGGTGATTCATCAACTTGGGAAGATTATAGTATTGAGAGCATTTTGCCTATGTCGACTCAGTTGACAATTGAAGTGTTTGGCTCATCCGATTCCGAATTTTCGATCACCGACATGATGTTGGCTGTCGGCAATTATCGTTCTAACTGGTCTCAAGCTAATGGTGAATTCGCAAATACGCAAGTAGCTATTGATACGACAGGCGTAAAGATTACAAACTCAAACCTCCACGGATCATATAGCAAGTTAGATTCGCAAGGTTTGATTATATTCGACAGTAATTCTGAGAGTAGTTTCATTAACAATGATGGTGTTCATACAAAAAGTATTTCTGCAGAAAATGAAATAGATATGCCACCACTAAAAATAGTGCCACAATCTGATGGCTGGGCGTTCGTGCCAAAGGAGTAAAATGAGTTGGGTTACAGTAGCATCAATTGATACAGGTGGATATGGTTACACTAGATTGCAATATGACGACGCTTCTACTGGCGAAAGCCGTAGTTCAAGGGTTATTTTTGAGCTTAAGCCTGGTGCTAGTATCTATGTCTATTTCAATAATTTTACTGTTAATGGTACGAATCTTGGGCAGAAAACGGTTTCTGGAAACTGCACTTTATGGACTGGTTCGTTGCCGGCTGGTAATAGAACAGTTTCGTATACATGTCCTTGGTATTCTGGATCGGTGAACTATTCCGGAACTGGCTATATCCCAAGTGGATATTCGAACCCTACTGGTCTATCCGTTTCGATTGCTAGTAAGACATATAATTCGGCGTCTTTTAATGTGTCCGTGTCGTCCTATGGAACTCCAAGCTCTGCAAATGGTCGTTATATTGAGGCTGCAATTCTTAATAGTAGTAGCTATGGAAATCCGTATCGTTATGCAACGGCGTCAAATACTACATCGTCTAAGATTACTGTCAATAATAGTTCTGCGCAAGGTTCTACTGCATTTACGATTACTGGAAACACAACATATCACTATGGTGCATATGCGAGCAATACTCAAAGAAGTATTAGTACCGTTGCTGGTACATTTACAACATTATGCCCACCACTCTCTGCTCTTACATTCTCAAGCCAATCCTATAGGACATACAACACGGTCAACGCAGTAATCAACTGGACTCGTCAGACCGATGGTGGTGCTTTGGCGAGAACTCTTAATTATAGATACTCTACCGATGGTGGTTCAACTTATACTGCTTGGACTTCGGCTGGTACTGTTACGGCTACAAGTAGCTCATTTACTGTTTCTGGAATCCCAACCAGTAAGACCGTTATTCTTGAAGCCAAATTGACAACAACTGCCGGCGACTCGACAGCTAAAACAGTTACCTTCACCACAAAAACAACCCATACAGCACCCAACTTTAGTAATTTCGAATATGCCGATACGAATAGCAGTACGATTGCATTGACTGGCGATAATACGACTCTGATTCAAGGTCAATCGACGCCTGTCGTTACAGTATCGACAAATAATAAAGCTACTGGAAACGATGGTGTGGCGATATCTAATTATGCCATTTCTTTTAGTGGCAACTCTTATACGCTTGGATATTCTTCTTCTAGCGCAGTATCTCAGACATTGTCGGCACCAAGTCAAAATGGCACGCTCGCATTAAAAGTGTCTGCCGTCGATGAGCTATCTCTATCTACTGCAGTTTCTAAGGACGTAACCGTATATCCTTGGTCTGCGCCTACTGTTGTAGCGAGCGTAGAAAGAACTAATGGATTCGAGGCTGAGACGACATTAAAAGTTCATGGTACATACGCACCGATTATCGTTAATAATACGGCTAAGAATACAGTTACGGTTCAATTCCGTACAAAGAAATCTTCGGAATCTAACTGGGGGAATTGGCAGACTAGATCGAATACCAAATCTGGTAGCAACTGGTCTATCCAAGATTATGTAATTACATTGGACAACAATTATCAATGGGATATTCAAGTTAAAGCTACTGATAAGTTTTCATCTACTGTTGTTGACCTTATACTAACCGTTGGTATTCCGAAATTCTTTATTGGCGAAGATGGCAGATGTTCAGTTGGTAGAAAGCCACAAGTCGATAAAGGTCAGAATAATGGTCAATTAGAGGTCGAAGGAGACATAATCTCCTCTGGTAGTGTGTATGCACATAATACAGCAAAGCTCTTAGAGGAGAACGAATTAGGTGGGCTGTTACCAAATATCTTTTTGCAAAAAATCTATCCTATTGGTTCAATTTATCGAAGTACGACGAATAAATCACCACAACAGTTTCTTGGTGGCACTTGGACTCTTGAGTGGTCTGGCAAAGAATATATTGAAGTAGCCTCACAAGTCTTATATTATGGTTCGACTAGGAGTGGCTCAGGAACAACTAAGGTAATCGGCGCATATCAGTATAGCTTGATTGATGGTATTTTCGATAAAGCACCAACTATGCCATCTAGCTTTCATCAAGAATACCAGTTGTCTGGTCAAGTATCGTCGAGTGGATCTAATAGTGTAAGAATAAGATTGAATAACATACAAACCGACAATAAAGGAACATGGTCTTCTGATACTTTTAGGCAAATTGTTAAATCAAATTTCTTCAAGAAAGAAGATATTACTTTAGAAACGACTTTAGGGTATAGTAATCCTGGCATAAATCTGGGTGTAGTAAACGATGGAAATGGCGATGCGAGGATGTGGTCTGCTACGATTCACGGCTTCTATGTAAGCAATAATACATATTATATCTGGAGAAGAACAGCTTAAGACCGTAACATTGACGCTTGAGCAAATTCCGAGCCATAAACACCCCATTCCATATCGTACTGATACAAATATTACTGGTGGCTCGACTGGACAATGGACAACTGATCCAGGTACATCGTCTGGCTCTTCTGACTCTAAAGCTATTGCCGTAGGTGGCGGTAAGGCTCATAACAACCTCCAGCCATACATTACATGCTATATGTGGAGACGTACTAACTAATTCTACGCCACATATAAACTGTTAGGTATGGAGGCATATTTTGGTGTGCCTCTCCGTTTCCGGACGACTGTACAGTAAATGGTGGTGAGTATGTCTCTCCATAGAATGTGCCACCTCCGTTTCCAGCCGATGTGCCACTAGTATTGTTGTATGGCACACCATAGGGTACTTTCTTTTCTAGACCATGAGAATGGCTCGGCATTTGCTTAACCGTCAATACTACGGTCTTACTACCTCCACTCTTATTTGATGCATTGAAATCTGTATCGTTAGGATCGACGCCAACAGGCACTTTGCCAGCGCCCCAAGCTTGCCATGTGCCTCCGAGGAAAGATTGTGGCGAAACATTATTTACGCTCATGTAAATTGAGCCTACTGGATAGACGTAAGTAAGTAAATCGCTCTTCGAGATGAGCTTTGCTGTATTATGTGCATTATCATGTAGCTTATGGATAAAAGAAAGCTGTTTTTTGTAAATATTAAGCAATATAATTGCGTAGGATTAATTAAGCTTTTTTCTGAGCATCTCTCATCTGCTCAATCTCGCTACGAGAGATCTTGCCCAAGAAATATTTCTCAATAAAATCCCATCTTGCGATATCCGCATGAAGCTCTGTGAAGAAGTGTTGCATTAAAATACAAGATTCACTATGCTTCCTAGCAACATTGGCTACGGTACGGCTTACATAATCTGCATTGTTAATGACTTTTTCTATTGCGTATGCGTTGTTTACACGAATGAAGAACTCTGGGTTTTCTCCGGCTGTCGTAGTGCATCTAGCTAATTCAAGCATTTCGATTAGTTGAACTACGATAATATCAGTACTCTCTTTCGAGCTTACATAACGAGAAGCTTTATGTCTGTCGCCGAAGATAAAATGATTAATTGCATATTTGAGGTTCTTAATCCTAGGCTCATAGGACACCGTCTTAATAATTGTTTTATCATACTTAGAGTTATACTCGGAGAAGTTATTTTGGAATAGTGAATTTCGGTAAGGTGCAATTCTCTCTAGCATGGGTATGAAAGCACCGGCAACAACATCTGCGATATACTTCTTTTTAACACATCCTTTCTTGATAAGAATTTGAGCAAGCTCGCTTGATGAGAAAAACTTGTTTGATTGTTTAAGGTCGGCAAAAATATCCTCCATAGTATCCAAGAATGAGAAGAGGTCGTCTCTAACGCTATTCAATGAACGCTTCCCGGCATCGACTTCGAGAATAATTCTATTAATGATCTTCTCTCCGACTTTGAAATTAAAATCTTTTAATTCGTTAGTAAAGAATAGATGCTTAAACATACTGAACGATATGTCACGATAATGGTGTTCCCAAAGCGATTTATAATCGAGCTGATAAATATCGCCAGGTACAGTTACAATTGCGTCGCTCGCCCTGCTTGACTTAGTTGCCTCAGTATATGTCCTTGGGAGATCAAGTTTCTTGAAATATTTCATATACCCAAATTGTTTGAGGCCCGGTATCATCTCGTCGTTAACCATGAAATAACCAAGAGTAAACATACTTCGTGGCTTAAATACGACTGGAGGATAATTTGAATGAGGATCAGATTCGAAATCTTTCCTGATCATCAATAGCGTAGTTTTTATCTTAGCATCAAGATCTTCTGGTCTTGCATCCGCAAAAATAAACGAAAAATCTTCTGGCGATACCAAGAAGTTACGCTTCCCATATGTATTATAAAGCTGATGGATCTTTCGGAGCGTAGCTACAACCTGCCAGTTCTTGATACTCGACATACCATATAGCTGGCGGATATAGCGAAAATCTTCCTTAAAGAAATCCGTACTTGCGACACCGATCATATCCGGTCTACGAGCCGCGCGTCCGATTTCTTGTACATAGTCAGCAATGTTGCCAGTTGGGGCGAAGTGGTAGACATATTTGATATCGTCAATATCAATACCCATGCCAAATGCTTTCGTGGCAATAACAACATTTTTGGTGCCTTCACTAATACATTTCAATGTCTCATTCTTCTCGCCGGCAGCAAGACCGCCATAATATCTTCCTGCTTTTTCTGGATTATCCATGCGATGTAATAAATCATCGACATGCTTCGTGTATGGAACATAGACAAGAGTCTTATCGCCGGTTTCGCATAGTTTATTAATTGAGTCTGTAGCTTTTTCTAGTTTTTCATTTTGGTAGTCGTGATCCTTATTGTGGCAACGAATATCGAAATTAATATCCTCACGCCTCACATTGCCTATATATTTGTTTGGCGTCATTTTGAGGGATTCGATAATGTCGTGATACATATTATCTTCTCCACCAAATGTAGAAGTTGCGGTAAATGTAACGATTGGGAACTTATAGTCTGATTTTGCATTGTTCCTGAGACGGTTGATAAAATCGCCAAGATACCAATAATCAGGTCTGAAACTCTTACCCCATGTCGCTACAATATGTGCTTCGTCGACAACTATTAATCCGATATTCCTTTCACCAATTAGGCTAGTAATATCAGTATTTGAGAGTAGTGCCTCTGGCGACAGATAAAGGATAGACTTATCGCCCTTTTTAATTGATTCAAGAGTATTCTCCTTTTCCGTAGGTGTGTAATCGGAGTTAATTGTGGCAGCTAGGTGAGTCATGGACTTTATATTTTGTACTTGATCATTCATCAAGCCAATGAGAGGGGATATAACCAATGTCACGAGATTATATTTTTCTGCTAGATAAATTGCAGGGATTTGAAACATGACGGATTTGCCAGCGCCAGTCGGTGCGGTTACAAAGACATCCCTAAATGGCTCAAGATCTTTTGCTTTGATGGCGTTCTGAACGATATCGTCAATAATTACAGACTGTTCAACATCGACAAGCTCATTGTCGTCGTATGGATTCTTGTACAACTTGAGGGTTCTGAATGAATAATCAGGATTCTTACGGTGTAAAATATCGAGATATTCTTTATAGAAGTCAGGATTAACTTTATTACCGCCGGCAGAATATGACCGACTAATCATCTTGACGCCTGCTCTTTCTAATTTGTCTTTCAGGGCGATAATGTTCTTATCTGTCTGAAGGCTATCGTCGAGTACGCTAATTTTACCTATGCCATTCTCTATTACGCTTGTAAGAACATCCGATAAAACAATAAGATCATACTCGTCAGGAATAACAGCGACCTCTTCATTTGAATCTTCTACTAGGCTACCATCTATGAGCTTTGATATTTGGACAGTTTCAAAATTTGTGTTTCCGTAAGTAATTGGGATGTCGTTATAGGCAATGTAGACATTTTCGTTATACTCCTCTATATCACCGTAAAGCTGTTGAATATACAGATCCCTTTCGGCATCATGTTTTGTTTTTAGGTCTTCGTATTCTTCTAGGCTAAAACTGCTTGGATAGAATGTAGTATAGAAATCATTATCGAGAATATAGATATGTTTTCCCGATGCGGCAAAAATACCCCCAAGAGACATCTCAGAAAGAGCTACCAAGTCCTCGTAAGTGACAAATAATGTATCATTATGTTTTACTATTTCTGATAAAAGATCGGTCACATCAGGTTTTTCTATCTTAATCTCTTTCGAAAAAAGAAAATTGCCGGATAACTCCGACAACCATTTGTTAAAACCTTTCAAGACAACGATCGTATTAGGATCAGAAATAGAATTAATCTGTTTTACGATGAGTTGCTTAAGTGTTTCCATATATATATTATAACACTTTTTAAGATTACTGAAAGCTTAAGCTATATTCGAATAACGCTATTATTGCCCAAAAACGATGCATCGTTAATCCCACGAATAATCGTATCTAGAATAGTATCCTCGCCTATTTTAATAATAAGTGGTTGTCCTGCTGATCCACTAATCTTTTCAGCGAGAGTATCCATCCAACCGGTATTCTTTTCAAGTGGTAGGACTGCCTCTTTCCCAGACTCGCCGATCATTGCAAGTGTTGCGCCGGTTGTGACGCCACCTGTCGCCAAGAGTGGGATCTGTGGTACATTAATTGTGCCTACCCAACCGAATGGTTTAATACCAAGAATATCGATACTTCTTATTCCATTAAGGAAGCCGTTTATTGCATTAAATGGTATTGCCACTACTTTATTTATGCCAGTGATGATTGCGTTAACAATAGTTTTGAATGCATTTACAATGCCGTCTTTTATTCCATCGAAAATCTTACCACCAGTCGAAAATACGGCTTTAACTGCATTCCATGCATTCGAGAAGATTGTGCCGAAGAAATTTGCGACTGCTGAGAAAACACTCTTGATACCTTCCCATGCGGCCTTAGCTCCATTCTTGATAGTCTCCCATGCACCTGAGAAGAATTTTCCGATAGATTCAACTACAGATCCTACAGTATTCTTAATTCCATCAAATATTGATTTTATAAAATTACCGATGTTCGTGAAAATAGTTTTAACTGTATTCCATATGCCGTTAAATAAGTTCCCAATGAACTCGATAGCATGCATGATTAAGTCGATTAGCACCGTGATGACTGCTACGACTGCGCCAATAGCTATTCCAATTGCAGAAAATGCAGCACCAAGAACAGTTCCTAGAGCTTGACCTATCGACTTGAGTGTATTCATCAAGCCTTCATTTTCTTGTAGACCTTTTGCCATCCTTTGAATATCATCAATGACCGGTTGCATTATCTCGTTTAGCCAGTTAAGGAATGGTTCGAGGACATTATGCCACATCTCGTCAAATCCAGCCTTAATGCCATCTAGGATAGCGCCAATTACTGAGAAAACAGCACCTATTGCAGATAGCGCAGGTGGAACGATTATGTTTGCAAATACTGCCATCATTTCTTGAAGTGCGCCAGTCACTGACACTAAGAGTCCAATCAACGGTTCAAAGGTAGACTCTAAGCCCTTAAAGAATGTATCAAACCCTTGTGCGAATGAACTTGGGTTTAACTTCTGGAGTGCTACTCCTATATTATTCAAATAGTCTGGAAGTGCATTTTCAAGAATATATTTGCCTAGTGGAACAAAGAGATTATCCCATGCCGAACGACCAGCTTGAGCGATGATATTAAAAGCATTAATCGCACCTTTCTTAAAGTTATCGATTGCTTTATTCCATTTCGATAAATCAAGCTTACTGAAAGCCTTTTTTAGTCTCTCATAGATTTCATCAACTGCGTTTTTGCCATTAAGCTCGAAGTCTCCCCAGTCGAAGTTCATACCAGATAAGTCCATAGAGCCACCACCGCCAGCCGATCCACCAGAACCACCACCGTCTGAAGATTCTGGCTCTTTGAGGACATTCATCTCATCAAAACCTGCAAGCTGGTTTGCGAGCTTTTTCGCTGCTTTGGATGTTCCATTAATTCCTTTGGTTGCATCTCCTGCAGCCTCGCCGATTCCACCCATAGAGGTGGCTACATTGTCGGCACTTTGCTTAGTTGAGTCTGCACTTGCTTTTGCACCGCCAAATAGTACGCTTAATGCATTGATGGCAGTTGCAACTATCTTAATAAAGGCTGCGATGTAATTAGCCGCAGTACCAACTGCACTAGCGACCGCATTGAAGAAACCAGCAATATTAGATTGTCCTATGGCATCCATGATAGCCGTAAGCCCACGAGTAATAGCAGTCTTAAGGTTTACGATTGAAGTTTGTACACCACCAGTCGCATTCCGTGCTTGCTGCTCGAAGCTACTAAGACCGTTGATGCCTTGCTTGTTGAGCTTCATAACTGTTGCCATGAAATCATTCATAGAAATACTGCCAGAACGAAGTGCTTCGCCTAGTGCAGATGCATCTGCATATCCCATAGCCGTTGCAACTTGTTTGAGCTGAGCCGGCATAGCCATCATCATGGTTCGCCATTCCATCATATCTGGCTTACCTTTAGCATAGGCTTGGCTCATCTGTTCGAGGGCAGACTTTTGAATTTCCATACTTGCACCACCAGCCAAAATGGCATTATTGAGTGCAAGGAACATATGAGTGGAAGCACCAACATTTCCGTTAGCAGAAGTAAATCTCTGGACGGCTAACGCCGCAGAGTCTAGTGTAGTTGGTAAACCTTGAAGCTTCGACTCAAGTGTATTGATGGACTTCTGTGCTTGATCCGAGCCAATTCCAAGGTTAGACATAACCTTAGGAAAGTTCTTTAATGTATCTAGGCGAGTAACGGCATCGTCTGCGAAAGAAGCAACAGCGGATAAGGCTTTGGTAAGAACATTGCCAATAACTGTACCGACAGCAACAAAGCCGGCAGTCATCTTTGAAGACATTGAACTCGTGGAATGTGAAAGGGAGTTGAGTTGCTTTTTAACTCCACCTAGTTCCTTTTCAAAGTTTGCCGCATTGGCGGTAATTTGAACTTGCAATTCATCAATCGTTGCCATTATTGCTTCTTTCCGTATTTTATCCGAGCCATGCGAATACGCTGGTCATCGGTGTTGCATATTTCGGCAGTTTCTTCATCCTTAGCCTTCGAAAACGGAGTTTTAGGGTAATGCTTTGGATCATGAAAGGCTATTTTGATATAGTTGCCGAGTGAAAAGTTCATTGTGTCTTGAATCTTGGTATTGTTTTCGATTCGCTTATTATAGCCATCGATACAATCGACAAAATCACCGAAAGTAAGTTCCCAATATTCAGACGGATGGAGACCGATTTGATAGGCTAGGCTTTGTTGCTTTTGCCAGAAGTCTTTGAAGAATCCTGCTTGAGCTGTTTCCCCATTACCTTCGTGTCTATCTCCCCTAAAAAACCAGCCTCATTGATTCCTTCAAGAATATTTGTCATCATCGTGCCAATACCTTCTTTGAAGTCTTTATCAAAATCATCATCAGATGCACCACCTGCGTGATATAAGAATAAAAGATCGCTTATGCCCATTGATCCGGTAGACATTCCATTAAATACATCGAAGAACTTGCGTTCATCTTGTCGTTCGGCTTTTGCGATATTTAGAGCTTTGAAATTAAGTTTCATAGGTTATTCCTCGTTAAATTTGCTAGGTGGGAGCATTTAACCTCTGCTCCCAAGAGGAGAAATTAGGCTTCAGCGTAAACTGGATCACCAGAGAGGCGAATAGTAATATTCGCAGACACAAGACCATCTGGAGTAGCCTCACCGAATTTGAGCGATGAGATGTATCCTGTATAGGTCAATGTTCCAGCATCATCTGGGAATGTCTCAATCCATGTTCGGACTTCACCGGATGCGTAGACAGCTTTAAGTGCTGCAATCTGACCATCAAAACAGTTATTGATAGCTACCTCTACCGTTCCAGCATCTTTTGCGCCTTGGATATATTCCTTAGCACGATTTGGGGAATCGAGGGTTGTCACATCGATTTCCTCAGCTTCGGAAGCTTGCTCACCAATGCTCGTGATGTGAGCGATAACGAGGTCATCTGGTTCGCTACCAGATTTCACCATCTTAAGGCTTGTAGCCATAGCTTGAATTCCAGCCATAATTTGTTCTCCTTACATCAACGATTACCAGTAAAGGTCGCATTGATGTGATATAAAGCTCCCTCAGGTGACGGCACATCGAGGGATGTGTTGAGTCGATATTTCAATTCACGCATTTTAGCCTCGACTTGAGCTAAAATACTCGAAGCAGTAACACTATCATTAGTCCAAATATCAATCGAGACGAGGATCCGTTGTGTCGCAATCTCATTCTCAAGATAATAATCGGTATTATTGTCATCTATTCTGAATGTAATCGCAGGAACTTTATTAAACTTATTTTGCGAACTCTGAGTAACAGGATAATTAAGCTCACTAAGCTTACTAAAGATTTCTGGCTTTGGATTGAATAGAGTCATTATTTAATCCCTTCTATTACTTTGCGAAAGATCGTACTCTCGATTCTGTCTTTGTTGTTACGGAGTGCGGGCGCTAAGAATGGTTGAGCTGACTGACCAGCCCAATCTTGCTTATACGACACAGTGATTTTGGTATTCTTGTTGGTCGATTGTCCTCGAACTCCAGTACCGAATTCAACATACGGCGCATATTCAACATTCGTTCCTACGATAGCTTTCATATTATTTGGAGTTGCCTCTTTCATGACATGAATACTTCCTCGTAGGTGACCGGTATCTACAGGGCATAATCTTTTAGCACTACCCTCAACAACACCGGCAGCCATGTTGATACCGTCCGAAATGGCTTTTTCAACTGCCTCTGGAAGCTTTTGATACTTCGCAAGAATCTGCGACAAGCCTTTGAATTCGATTTTTACTCCTGCACTTCCCATAGTTTACCCACTATCGTTAAGTGAGAGTCTGATGGGATTACGCTTGTTGCGACATAAAGCTTATTGCTGTATCTAAGCAAGTCGTTTACAGAGACATTCTCATCCACTCCACAAGTAATGCAGATATCGATTGAGTCCACTAAGCCAAGCTCGGTTTGAATCTCGCCTAGGTTAGTGAATCGGATATTACCTTGAAAGGTGCATTTGGTAGTGTGACTACCTTTCACAACTCCACCTTCGACATCAACGGTATCTTCTGCGCTCAAGACTTCAATCGTCTTGTCGTAAAACGATTTAGCGATTGCATTCTTGGCTTTATCAGGAAACAACATTGATTCTCCTATATCGTGCTAGGAGCTTTGAAAAGCCAGCAAACAGCTCGTTATCTTCGGTCGTGGCAAGATAGTTCTTGACCTCGTTGGCGAATGATACGGATTGCCCATTGTCGCTTACGGAGCTAATAGCAGAATCAGATTCGGTTGAAGATTTGGAGTTGGTTGTTTGGTTAAAGATGCCTGAGACAATTCGAGCAACGACTCGCTCTAATGCCTCATCTAAGGTTGTGTCGTTAAGATAAAGAAGAACACGGTCGCACACTTCGTTGATGCAATACTCAAGAAGAGCATTAGCAGAAGCATCCGATGCCGCATCATCGATGACTTTGACATATCCTTTGATTCGGTCTAATTGTTCTTGTGACATCTTGTCCTCCGACTATTTATCAGCTTTTGGCGCTTCAGCTTCCTTTGGCTCTTCTTTCTGAGCTTCCTTTGGAGCTTTAGCGACCTTTACTGGTTTGCCATCTTTATCGCAAGGTTCATAAACTTCAGGATATTTTTCCATCTGAGCAATAACCTTTTCGTTCTTAACCTCTTCAATAGTTCCAGCTTGGATATTTTTGAAATACTTCATAGATTCTCCTTGTTAAAGTTGTTGCGCCGGTATTACGCCACCGGCAAGGCGATTGACTAAGCTGGCAAAGTGGCAAGGGTCTTGACGAGATCTGGAGTTACAACGCCAGTACCGAATGAGTAGAAAAGTTCTACTGCGTGAGAGTTCGAAAGAGGAACTTTCTCATCGGCATATTCGTTGACTAAGACTGGCTGACCAGCAGAACCGAAGACGGTTGCGATGATTGCCTTGGTTTGACGAGTATTAGAAAATACACGAACACCATGGAACATAGCAATTTCTTCTTCACCTGCATCGTTTGTAACCATGACTTTGTCGATATGATTGCGAAGCTTACCATAAACAGCTGGACTGAGGGTAAGAACAATCAATTCACGGTCGACACCATCGACATGGTCGTTAGAAACGGTTTCGATTGATTGAATCATAGTTTCAACGACATCTTCGATGGCAGTAACACCACTAGGAAGGGTAACAGCAGTACCTGCAGCTTCGAGAGCCGAGAAGTATGCACGGTCGAGCGTTGCGATCATGCGTTTCGCATGGTTGTCAGCACGACGAGCGATGATGTCGGCGACACCAAAGGTGCGAACATCTTTCTCTTCGATTTCCTCGACAATTTCTTTGTCGGTGTTAAGGTTGATGGTTACTTTGCCACCGTTTGCGACTGCATCGCCTTTACCGGCTGCACGAGCAGTACCATAGTCTTCTGAGGAAGCATTGTCGAAACGATTTACTTCAACAGAACCAGTAGTTGGGTCACCAGAGTAATCAGTATTCTTGATTTTCTCAGAGATAGCGCCCTTTTGAATGGATTCGATAACCTTGCCATAGCTTTCAGCGAGTTTATCTTTGGTCGTTCCACTCGTAACGATATTTAGAGCATCAGTTCGTGCCATAAATAATCTCCTTTGGTATTGAGAACGACAATATTAGAATGCAGTCAAACCGTTTTTGCGATAGCCTTTAGATGTGACTGTCTCTTTCTTGTCGGTGGTTTTGCTACCGTCACCATAATCGGTTGGAGTCTTGCCAGCGAGTTTTGCCTCGACTGCTTTCGACACGGCTTCGTTGAAGGCTTTGTTAAGTTTGGTGATGTTATCCATCATCTTGTCCTTATCGATGTCTACCACGAAGTCGACCATCTTGGTGTCGATATTAAGTTCTGCAAGCTTTTCAATGCCGTCCGCACGGTTTTCACGAAGCGTGATGTTTCGCTCTTTCTGTGCAAGTTCGTCATCTTTGGCTTTACGAGCCTCATTCAGACGCTCCTCTTCGGTCAATTTGGCTTTTCGCTCGTATTCCGTAATAGCATCTGCGATAGCCTTTTTATTCGCCTCATCGTTCTTGCTTTGGACTTCTCCAAGGCGTTTCTGAATAAGTGCGTTGACCTCATCCTGAGTAAAGGTCTTTTGAGTATTGGTCTTGTCTCCCTCTGTTGCTCCGGCTTGACCATTGTCGGCAGAGTTTTGATTCGTAGCTTCCGCCATAAATCCTCCATTTAACGCCTGTCGGCTAGATTAATATGCATCAAAAAACGCCAAGACCTAAGTCTTAGCGCTATTGATATTGCTTATATTATATCACGAAAAGTATATTTTTACCACAAGCAGAACATTACTCTGTTTTATGGGTTTTTGCGATCTCACGCATGTCATCTTCAAGCGTTGTTGCTTTGGCGTTTTGATAATCTTCAATCAAATCAAAACCATCAATGCCAGTCTCTTCGGCTACTTTGTTGATAGCCATTATTTCATCATCATCGAAAGTAATTTTCATAATTCAAATATCTCGTTTAGATACTTATATTATATCAAAAAATGCATACTTCGTCAGCTCTTACGGATCGATAATATTGCCATCTTTATCCTTGTGGACACGATAGAATTCTTTGTAGCTCTTAGCTACTTTTTCGTTTTTCTTACCTTCCTCTGTTAGACGATATTTCCATGCCTTTTCGTCATGATAATACCACTTCTTATTTTTTAGAAAATACGGTTCGAGTTGCATCATTTCATCGCCTCCTTAAGATAAGCGCCTATGGCTTTACCTAGTGCATTCTGTTGACGACCTTTGTGGTTAGCAAAACACTCAGCGAAGAATTCATGAGAGTTTGTTCTGCCGTAAGCAGAGATAACATTGTCGGTCATTCCGTATCGCTCCTTAGCTATCCTAATTATATCATTTCTGATGTTAGAGGCTGAGAGACCTTTGACATCCATAAGGTAGTTTTCGATATAATGTCCAAACTCATGATTAAATACATAAGTCTTTAGATTCTTGGCTGGCATGAAATGATGTCTGCGTACTCCACCGGCTACGGTTTTTGTCAGCTTATTTATCGAGTAGTGGTATTTTGGATTAAGCCCAATCATGTGCTGTTTTCGGTAGGTCGCTGCCATGATACCACCCTTATATTGTTTACCGGCGATTTCGAGACCGATATTCTTTCTGCGCCTTAGAGACCACTCCTTGACTTGAGGGAATTCGTTCATTAGTTTCTCGGTAGCAGATGAATATGCTCGGAGTATCTCGCCATCTACACCCCAAAGGCTCATAGAGTCAAATGAAGCGCCATAATCAGTCAGGACAAGTGATCCACCATTAGTCTTTCCGCCTACGATATTATTCACGACATTATCTACGAATTCTTGTTTCCAGTCTTGATAAGTCATATCGTAAACATGATAATTCTTGCCAGTTGCTGGATTGCGAGCCATTCTAGTTTCATCTGGTTCAAAGTCCTTAAAATACGGCACGATAGTTGAACGACAGTTTGGATGAAGTGGTGGCACATTATCGCCTGGAACGCCATCGGAGACTTTGAAACGCTTGCCATCCATGTGGGAACATATTTCACTCGTACGAGTATCCAAGGTGGCTACGAACTCGAAATATTCAAAGCCCATGGACTTGTAAGAATCAATCTCGGCAGAGTTATGAAAATAGTTAGTTTCGGTACGGACTAATCGTTCGGCATAGTAATTAGATACGCCGAATCGCTCTCTAAAATCTCTTGCAGTTTTCTGAATCGCTTGACCATTTGCGATAGCTTGTCCGAGCTTTTGTTTGAGTTGGTCTGCTAGGATGTCAGAATTACCCCATATGCGTTGCGAATAGTTCTTACCTTCAAACTTTGTATTGAGAACTTGGTTGACTGTTCCAGTATCTAGTATCGAGAATCCTGGAGTCGAGCCTATCCCTCGTGATACATCATAGACGGAATGATAATAAGAATCCTCGTAAACTTTACGGCTCGCATTGGTTATGATTTTGTCTTGTTCTAAGCCAGCCTTATGAGTTTCATACCACATTTGAGCATTCAAGAATTCGAGTCTATTGATCCTGCCTAAATAATTGGCTGGAATCTCTTCGTATAGACCTGCTTTCTTGAGCTTTGCGATAAACTTTTGCATATCGCCAGAAGAAGTCATAAGCTTGAGTTTTTGCTTATCGAATCCACCTTCCTTTGTCCAATAATCAGCGTAGATTCTCTTTAGCTGTCGTAAAGTCTCTTTTTGCGCAGTATCATAAAGCTTGCGAATCTGTCTCCGATATTCTTCGGAGGCCTTTTCGCTTTCTACGAGTCTCTCATTGGCTCGTTTATTCCAGTAAGCATTCGTCCTTTTGCGAAGAGCCATGCTTTACTCCTATTCGTTTACATCTTCTTCCGACTCGTCAACATTATTGCCAAATTCGTTGGCATTGTAATCATCATCTTTTATTGCCTCAGAATCTTCTTTTTCTGCGATTTTAATAGTCTCTGAGGCGTCCTTAACGAATGAAAGCTGGCTTGCAAGTAATTCACGGTCTACGATGCCATCAAGATTAACGATCATCTGCGATGTTTCGTAATCGTTGGATGGTAGGTTGCGCTTGAATACTGCATCAACATCCTCTTTCGAGACCTCTTTCATCTTAGACTTAACCGACAAGAAATGAGAGTAAAGCTCAAATCGTTTCATGAGACCTTTCTCGAAGAAACGCTCCTTATTCTTTACGGCTTGCTCAAATGCGAGTAGCTTGTAACGAATAGCAACGCCCGATGAGTCACCAGCAAATTTCTCATCGGACATATCAGGCACCATTGAAATTTTATGAATATCATTCTCGATGGTTTTACGAAGAACATCGACATCGCCTTCGTTGATAGCCTTAGTTAGATATTCGACTTTTCCATCCGTAGGGATATTAGATAATGCACGCTTTTCTTTTAAGTCTGCCATTTGGTCTGCATCGAATTTCATGCCATAAAAGCAAAGGATGGCATCAACAAGTTGTTCACGGTCGTTGACACGATCTGACTGAATGAGATTATACGCATCGATGAGCGAGATGACCGATTCGAAGTCTCCAGAGTATTCCTTATTGTTGTCATATTCAATAATCGGAACAGCTCCGAATGCGTGTTGCTCTCGGTCTATTTCTTTTGCGCTACCACCATTGCCAGCAAGCTCATATTTAATGATTTCTTTATCGGTAGCAACGATTACATCGTAATGATCTGGCTCTTTGTCTTCTGGATTCTTATAAATCGGTCGATAGTTGATAGCGTAAAGCTCATTATGAACGAGAGTATCATCATAAATCATGATTGTATTGCGAACATCGAGAGTAACCGAGCATGGGTTTGCTTCTTCATCTGCATAAACATATTCGTATTTGATGCCGAAAATTGAGCATTCTTTTGCGATCTCGACATCCGTATTCTCAATAGTCTGTCGCTTATAAGCATCAAGGACTGGCTGAATATCGATATCGCTATTAACCTGATAGTCGACAGGATTGCCAAGTAGATAGCCGACCATCATATCAGTAATATATTTGGCATGGTTCGTGACGAGCTTATTATTCATTAATGTTTCGACTTTCTCACGAGTCGTAATGGCTTGTTTGCCCATATAGTAATCATCAAGCGTATCGAAACGAGTTCTACGCTTTTCATTGTAGTCGATGGCTTTTTTGATAAGCTTTGCATCGAGTGGTGTGTCCTTATTGACCTGATACATATTACTCCTTTCTATCTAGCCCAATAATTAGTGAATCGTGAGCGTTTACTCACTCCTGTTTTATCTACGACTTCCGGCTTACGCTCAGAGGTTATAGCTTCGTAAATTGCCGCAAGGACGTCTACCGAATCATCATGTGCATTGCGACCTTTGCGTTGATATGACATGACTTGTCTGAAAAACTCTGGATACTTCTTCTTCCAATTTGGTGGCATAATGACATGGTTTTGCACCCAAGAAGATGAAGCAAGGATACGAGATTCCTTGTTCTGAGTTTGTGGTTTGGTCGTAATGTGTGTACGGTTTGTTTGGTATTTTTCTGTTAGTAGCCTTTCGACATTTCGTGCAAAACCACGCCCTCCGTTATTGCTTTCAATTACTGCCTCATTCGTGTTGCCGTTGAAAAGCAGATCGGCAACTTTTTCTTCGGTAACTTCCATTGGCTCATCCGTAAAGACAAGGTCGGTAATATAAGCTTCCTTATCGTGTTCGATGTAGTTGATAGAACAAAGAAAATCTGAACCAGTATCGGCAGTATCGGTATAATTGTAGGTTTTTCCTTCTGGTCTTTTCTCCCATTCAATAAAGTCGGAGTAGAGTCTGCCACCGATATCGATTGGCTTTTGATTATAATTAGCCTCAACAATGTCTAAATTCATCTCACGAGTCTTAGCTTTGTAGTCTTCTGCAGACAAAACATCATCGCAGAGCATTGATCCATCGTCTTGGACAGCCTTGTAGGTAATATGCTCGACATCGTCCGTGAAGTTCTTTAGGATGCGACCAGCGAGGTCTCCTTCTGCCCAACGAGTCATAATGATGATTACTTTCCATGGGTTTTCAGTTCGACTTAAGAATGTATTGTTAAACCAACCCCATTGCTTATCTAATGATGTTTCGTTGTATGCCTCCTCGTCATTCTTGATAAGGTCATCAACTATAAGAAAATGTGCGCCAAAGCCAGTAGCGGTAGCCTTTGGGGATGTAGCAAGATAGTTTTTCATCGTAGAGCCATCCAAAGCCCACATTTGAGCCGATGCCTCACCGTACTTAACTTTGGTTTTAGGAAAGATGTCAGAATAAACTATATTCTCATCATCGACCTTTTCGGTCTGGATGAGATTACGGACAGTTTGTGCGAAAGTTGCTGAAAGAGTTTCGTTGTAGCTCGCAGTCATGACTTTATTCTTCGGATTGATGCCGAATAGCCATGCAGTAAAGAGCTGAGCCGTGAGCGATTTACCGTGTCGTGGTGGAAGATTAATAACCAGAAAATGCTTATCAGATTTTTCGACAAAGTCTTGAAGCTTTTCACAGAACTCGTAAAGATAGCCACGCTCGTCCTTGTAAAATCTCGGCATCATGAGCTTGCAGAAATTGTAAAAGTCAACACGAGCCAACTGAAGCTCAAGTTCTTTCTGAGTTTCTGGCAAGTCAATAATAGCTTCAGCTTCTTTTACTTTCATTTCTTCCTTTTAAGTAGCTTAAGTAAGTCTTGCTTAGTTAGTTGATTGAATGGAGAATTTGTTTGGGTGGTCTGCAGATTGCCTTCGAGCGTAGTCTTCGTTTCTTGAACATCAAACCCACCGAATAGCTTTGCCTTAGTTTCGATAGCCTTAACTTTCTCGGCTGGCGATGCAGTTTCGCTATCGATGATGCTATCTAAGATTTCTAAATCCTTCGTAATTCGTGATGGATCTTTCATAGCTCTTTGTGCTGCGATTGCACGATGCGAAAAGCGATCTTGTGGTCTGCCACCATTGTTGCCTACCGATATTTGGTTTCCTTTGGCAAAAGTGCCATCGGAGTTTCTTCCGAGTTTCCCAGAGGTGGTTTTTACTATTTTCTTCGGCTTCTTTTCGACCACTTTTCTAGCCATTGTTTAACCCTTCATTTCTTAATTGGTGTCTCGATAAACTTGATATCTGGCTTCGTTGCTTTGCTATTGCCAGTAACTTTTATTTTCTTGGTTTCTTTCTTCTTTTCGGCAACTACTTGAACATCATATTCTTGACCATAGAGTTTTATATGAGCAACTCCATTTTTAACCATTTCCGTAATGTCGTGTTCTTGACCATACAATGTGATAGTTACTTTGTTATCTTTTTCATTTGCTTTGATGATATTCTTTGCGTTTGGCATTGATTTCTCCTTTCGATAGATTAGAGTATTTTGTTTTGCCACGACTTGCCGTGTAGTCGATAAGATCACGAAGAGTTTTACTCCTTGCGTAACCACAGCGAGACATCAAGATTCCTTTCGATCTACGAACTTTATCGCCACGATAGTCTCCATCTATGCAGATTTCGCAAGCTATTCTTCCTGTAGGCTTAAAGATGATATAGGATCTTGTGCTGCGAAAGATTGCTTTTAGATCCTTGAAGCCAAAGTCTTCAAAAATCTTGTTTGAGGCAATGGCATATTTGAGTGCAATCTCGTTGCGATTGTATGATTCTTTTGCGATGCCTTTGTTTTTAAGAAGCTCACAATGAACTCGTGTCGTCATCATGGCTTCAAACTCATTTATAGATATGTCTTCCTGCATATCAATTCTTCCGTTTAGTTTTACTGACATCAAAAAACGCCAAGAGCATTGCTCTAGGCGCTATTGACTTATTTATATTATATCATGTTTATGCCTTATATGATATAGGCGTGTTTCAGTACGGTTACTGTATTTTTCCGTACGATGCGCCACCAATCATAAGTGACCCATAATTGAAAGTGAAGTTATAGTCTGTAATATTGTCTTTCTTGACTCCATTTTCCGTATAAGGATAGTTAATACTAAACTTACCACTCTTATTACCCTCATCATAAGTATAAGTGCAGTCTTGGCTTCTGTCGTTAAAATCAACCGTAGTTGAAAGCTCGGTTTTTATAGCTTCGATGTACTTACAAGTGCCATCTTCTCTAAAAATAGCATATGAGTCTACGCTTTTATTGTAATTGTTGTAGTAAGAACGCTTATAAACACCTACGATTTTGGCATTCTGTACATAAGAGTCTTCAGAAGCTACCGGATGAAATTCATTTTTGGCGACATTATAGCCGATAAAGTAACTTCCAATTAGTAAACCAATGCCAACGACTGCCGAGACTATAGAAATAATTAGTGTTTTGTTCGAATTATTCTTTTTAGCCATAAAAGATCCTTAATTAATTAGTCATAATTATATCACCATTAGCATAATTATCAACTTGCCAGATTGACTAAAACAGTTATCTTTGATATAATTAGAACAGCAAATATGTTGGGATTTAAGCCTCATTGGCGATGTCGTTCGCCTTGAGGCTTTTTGTCTGTCACCTCGCTATACGGCAAATAACGGAGGTACGATTTTCGTGGAAATCAAATTCCTGAAAGTTGAGTTTGAGCTTATGACGAGATATGGCGTAGATACTGCCATCTTTGTTTCATATCTTAAGTTTGTTGAACGCAACCGTCCGAAGGACGATTATGGCTACTTCTGTTTTGATTCTAACTATGCGTTGAAGGTTCTTCCGTATGGTCTGACTAAATTCAAGCAAGTTAGGAAACAAGCTGTTGAAGCGAAACTTATAGACTATATTCCAGGGAATAATCAGAATATAAAGCCTAGATATAGAATCGCAAAATAGACGATCGCAACAGGGGTAGCACAATAGTTCTACCTCTGTTTTTTGTTAGTATAATCTGTTAGACCTGTGGAAAACTACCCCATTTTCTGTGGATAACTATGCGAAAAAGTCTGTGGAAATGTCTTTTCGCTGGTCATATTACGACCACCGGATAACAGAGGTGCGCTGGTCGTAATGCGACCACCCATACAAAAGGAAATAAAACTAATAGTAATAGGCTACTACGGCTAATTATTTGAAAGGATTATTCATGAACAACTATTCAAAGTTTAAGAATCAGCACCTACCTGACTATTCATATATCGAGCATCGTGGGAATGCACCAATCTATGACCAAGCAAACCAATATCTAAGGTATTGCTCTGTGACGAGACAAATGAGTCCAATGACAATAAGAAGCAAACAGTCAGCCTTGCGAAATCTGATTGTCGAAAGTAAGTGCAGAGATTTGCAAGAACTGACTAATGCAGATTATGACAGATTTGTTCAATGCGAACTAGATAGAAAAGTTTGTTGTAGGACAATTAACACGAAAACGGCACATATTGTTGCTTTCATTAAGTATTGGAAGGAGCTTGATATGAAGATTCCGATCAGGATTCCGCTCATCGTTAAACTCAAGGAACAGCCACCCCGCAGGGCTTGTTATACGAGACAAGAAATCGAAGAAGTCTTGGATAATTGTAACTCTGACATACAATGGCTTTTGATTAAGATCGCATTCGATACTGGCATGAGAATCAACGAATTAAGGAATCTGAGCCTCTCGCAGATACATGGAAGGCGAATCAATTTCATCGGCAAAGGAACTAAAGAACGAGAGGTTTACTTGACCGTTGCTGCAAATGAACGGCTTCTTGAATACATTGAGAAGCATCCAGAAATCGAAGATCGCATTTGGATGAATGAATGGGGTTATCCTATGTCAGTAGACACGATCCGTAGAATCATGAGAGAAGCTTTTGTTCGTTGTGGACATGATGATTTCTATCCTCACGCACTACGACATAGCTTTGGTTCTGATATTCAAAAACAAGGTGCAGATATTTTTGTAATCAAGGAAATGATGGGACACTCAAATATCGCAACGACTCAAAAATATCTACATAGTCTCGATGGGCAATTAGCCAACTTGTTTGATATGTATAAGCGCTAATTCCATCAATGCTCCATGTGGTCAGCTATCTATTCTTCGGCTACATGGAGCGCTAAGTATAACCGGCTTCTTGACGAAAGTTGAAAAATTTGATAGAATAGGAGTATCGATGACATTGAACATTGATACGAACACGATATTTTAGCAAATATAATAAAGCTAAAGAAAGGAGTGGACGTACGGAAGTTCGACTCGCCATCCAGCAGATTCAAAACTAAATTGAAACCGACAATGTTTCTTTTAGCGAGTATCTGTATAGGATGCTCTAAAGTTAACCTTAAGGGGCAACATTAGAGCGCTTCCATGGCATGGAAGAGGTGAGGAGTTCGAACCTCCTGCACTCCACCAACCAAGAAAAATACTCATTGGAAACGATGGGATTTTTGTTTTAAGCCAGTTTCGATAAGAAGCTAGCTTTTTTCTTTGATTGAGGCGATAAGACAAAAAACCTCACGGCGAACGACATCGCCATTGAGGCTTTTTTCCAACATATTGTCACTTATGATTATAGCAAATAACACCTTAAAAGTCAATCCGATAAGTTTAATAAATGCGTCCTTGGTGGTATAATTAATTTAACTAATAGAGGACAATTACATGGCTAAGAAGAATGGTTCCAACACAAAGCTAATCATCTCCATAGTCTCTTCAATCGTGGGGATTGGTCTGCTAATCGGCAGCTATTTTATCGGCTACAATGTAGCAGAAAGCAAATATCAACCAGTCGCCGCTAGTGAAGAGCAATATAACAAAATTGTGGGAGTGTATAAGCGTTCCTACTATAATAATTATAACAAGAGTGTCGACTCTTATGCAGTCTTGCGTGATGATGGCACTTGCTACTACATCGAATCTATCAGAACAGACCTCTCAACGACCGTAGACTTCAATGATAGAAGCCAAAACTGCAAATATACTTACGATGATGGCACGAAAAGCGGCAAGATCGAAATCACTTATGAGTACACTGTAAACGGACAAAATGAATCCAAAGTCCAACCAATGAACTTTACTTTTAACTATGGCTCACTAATAATTGGCGGTGCCTCATACGGTAGAATACAGTAGAAAGATTATGCTTAATATGATATAATACTAGTAGAGAGCTCCGCCAGCCCAAGGGATTTAATCCTGAGGAGGCCTCTGGAGTTCTCTGTTTTTTATTAATTAAAAATATATGTTATAATATCAATGGAAGCTCCCCCCGAATAGGGACTTTGTCCTGAAGTCGGCTCTTAACCGGAGCTTCTTTTTTTGTGATATAATATTTGTATATGAAGTATAGATGTAGCAGATAAATCGTATAAACCGCGCCCCTGAATCGCGGATTCGATGCTCTGCTCTTCTAAAGCTAGGTTCCCAGTTCGACTCTGGGCAGGGGTACCAGAATTATTTTTTTAATAATTCATGATATAATATTGATTAGTAGCTTGACGACTGGAAATTGGTCGACCAGCACTGGAGAACGCTCCTGACGATGATGAACTTCGGCCATCATCCAAGCTACCTATCGGGACTTTGAGAACCACTATCCATACGGAAGTTGTCCCACCGTACTGGTTCATTTGAACCGATAGTGGTCCTTTTTATATCTGATAATTCACGACAAGTACAAAAAACATGGTTTTTGTCTATTTGGAACGGCAAGCAAAATTCAGTTGTTTGACAGGAACGGCAAAACATGACACTCCCATAAATAATACGCTGGTACGACAAACCAAGAGCCTGCTCTTGGATTGTTGATGTCTAGAATTTACAAATGTATTAGCGCAACTGGACTCCGGAATTTTCAAGACCGTCGCCATATTCCTCTTCGAAATGCTGATATCTTCGTTCTACCCAATCCAAAAGATAATCTACTTCTGCGTAGAAATCGTCTCTACCCCATCTTTCGTTGTCTGCCACAGCTCTTTCACTAATCATAGCTGCAATAGAAAGCATATGTTGCCTCAGCTCTGCTTTTCGTCCCGCCATCCTCTCGACATAGACTCGTCGTACTTCGCTCTGAAACTCAGGTATCTCAAGTAGCTGATACATCACTCTTGCGATATTAGCATCGCGCTTTTCTCCATCAGACATCGCTTCAGGACGGCGTATCATCTTCTGCTCAGGTGAATGAAAGTCGGTGTTTTCTGTCCAAACCCACTGGCGATTGCCTAGCGCAAGATCATAATCCCAACCAGGCCCCGCATGAATCTTGTCTTCCGCCCCATCCTTATACAAAAACCAACTCGTCGTATAGGCATCAGGATCAACTGTAAATTCAGACAATAGATAGTATTTAGCAAATGATTCTACGTCAATGGTTTCTGAAATCTTTTCATAATCTTCTTCCTGTATAGCAGACTCAAGTCTTTTGTAGGCGCTCAAGAAATCTTGTGTTGCGATCTCTTTATTCACATCATCTACCACATCCTTCACCACAAGGCAGATTGGTTCGCCCACACGACGGCAATCAGCGTCAGCGCCATGAAGATTATCCATTTCCACGAGAATACCTAGTGGCTCTCTAAGATCGATAGAATTTTTACTGATTTCCAGTCTATTAGTAACATAATAGAGACCAAGATCATTCCCGCCAATCACCACTTCAGCATATCTACCCCTCATAGCATATTCCTGGCCCAGCATCTCTTCGAGATAAAATGCCGTGTCATTCCTAAGATGAGATGCATCAAGATAATCCGCAAGCAGAACCCAACGTTTCCCTCTGCCCATTCCTAGTATATCTACCCGCTTTGCAAACTTTAGCTGATATGGCTTCTTGGGTTGTGTCCAAGTCGAATTCCCGCGCCCCTTAATCTCTACATTACTGAAATGCTTAGTGTCCGAAACGTCATATAGCAGCACTTCATTTCCATCATATTTCTCCGATTTCTCCCCATTATTAATGTCGTCGAGAGAAATATTGTTTAGATATACCTGAAGAAGTGGAAAGCCGTCGCTGACCGCAACTGTATCTCTAGGTCTTAAGTCAAGCCAAAGCATCGTACCCAAAAAGGCTACGCCAAGTACTACACATATAATTATCTTCCACTGAAGACTAATGCGCTTCAACATAAATCCATTTTACCATAAAAAGAGGCTCTCATACAGTAAGAGAAGCCTCTACATTCCTAAACAGCATCGGCAAACACCACTAGACGATGGGTTGCATCACCTCCAGGCAAAGGAGTACCAGTACAAGTCATCAAGGACAGACTATGACCATTTGCATTGATTTCCACCTGGTAAGTCAAGTTGTAACTACCATTTAGATAACCGTTCGCCGCCTTTTCATAAACAATTTTATCAGCCACACGATAACTTCTCGTCACACCTCCCTCTGTCACAGTAAATACCTCACCGATATTAAGAGATGGGAGATTGCCAAGTAAAGCCGCCGAATTATGACCATAGATAAACTTACCAGTCCGGTAAATATCAGAATAACTTAGATTGCCACCAGCGATCTCGCCAGTTACGATAGTCACAGTATAATTCTTGGGAGCAGCAACTGGCACACTCGCTGTCCCAGCCACAGGAGCCTTCACGATCGGCTGAGGGGTAGCGGTAACTACCTCGGCCGGCTTCTCCTCTGGTTTCTCAGGTAAAATTACGGTCTCTACCACAGACGAAGTATCAAGACCCATCACTGAGACATGATCAGTCGCCGACAACATAATCGGGTTCATGATCACCCCGATCATACCAGAGATAAATAACAAAAAAGGCGTCTTCGCCATATAAAACTCCCAATTATGACCAATAATGCCTTAATTATAGCATACAAAAGCCAAAATGTCAATGGTTATACAACAAAGACGCAACTAATCAAATATTCTCATTCGGTAGAGGGTAGTTTAGTGCTAATTCCCTCACTTCTTCATGGATTCTCTCTAACTGATCGCTATACTCATTTAATCGCCCCTCTTCGCCAGTTTCCGCACAAATCTTCGCAACTTCTAACATCCAGCCAGCCAACCGCTCCATTTCTTTAACTCTTAGTCCCCTAGTAGTTACCGCAGGCGTGCCAAGTCGCACCCCATTAGGTCGAAAAGCCCCGCCCTTATCTCCAGGCAAACTATTCGCATTAAGAGTCAGACCCACCATGTCAAGTGCCTTCTCATACAGCTTTCCTGTTATACCGAAGCTCTTTTTCATATCAATCAAAATCAAATGATTCTCTGTGCCATCCCCCACCAACCTAAATCCACGCTTCTTTAGCTCTTCCGCCAAGAAAGAAGCATTCTCGACGACCTTCTTCGCATATTCCTTAAATTCAGGCCTTAAAGCCTCGCCAAAAGCCACCGCCTTAGCCGCGATCACATGCTCAAGTGGCCCACCTTGTGTGCCTGGGAATACCGCTTTATCAACCAACACTGGTAGATCTTTAAGACTACGCTCAGGAGTCTTCTTAAGAGGAGAGCCGACTCGCCCCATTGTCAGGATCAATCCACCACGAGGGCCACGCAAAGTCTTATGAGTAGTAGTAGTCATCACATTAAAACCATACTTCAATGGGTTCGGATGCACCCCAGCCGCAATTAGTCCAGCCACATGTGCCATATCTGCCATCAAAAGAATCTCATGCCCCCACTTTGCTTCTGCTTCATCGCGGATCTTCGCAACTCTCGCAAAATCCGGCACTTTCATAAAGGCAGAATAGCCTACGAGAATCAACCTCACATCGTTCGAAAGAGCGAGTTCACGCATCTCCTCGTAATCAATATCCCCTGATTCATCAGTACCATAACCGACAAAGTCATAGATATGCGCACTCCTAGTGACCGGCGAACCGTGTGTCAGGTGACCACCATGCCCCAAATCCATAGCAAGCACCTTATTACCAGGCGAAAGCCAAGCATAATACACCGCTTCATTTGCGTTCGCCCCAGAATGAGGCTGTACATTAGCATGATCCGCCTCAAATAGCCGACAGGCTCTACTGATCGCTAGTCGCTCAATCCTATCCACATTGATCTGGCCGCCATAATAACGATAATTCGGCAAGACCTCTCTAGATATCTCATCCTCACTCCAACCAGGTATTCCCTCAAAACTCGGATATCCCTCGGAGTATTTATTTGTCAGTACAGAACCCATCGCCTTTAAAACTTCCGCCGAAACATAATTTTCACTCGGTATCAGTTCTAACCCTTCACGTTGACGTTTTTCCTCCTCCGAGATTAATCTAAAAACTGCATCACTCATCTTTCCTCCTATAAACCTTAAAGCTATATTTTACATTATCTTCTTCGCCCTCACCAACGATTTCGCAAATAAACTTATATCGGTCAAATTCCGGGAAAAAGGCATCTGCTTCAGGCTCTTCAGCCTCTACCTCAGTCAGGTAAAGCTTGCTTGCATAAGGCAAAGCTTCAAAATATACCATTCCACCCCCGATCACAAATATCTCCTCATCAGAATCCGCAACATCCTTTAAATAATCACCGAGGTCATGGATCACTTCATCCGCCCCCTCAACCTCATGACGCGATACTACGATATTTTTCCTGCCAGGTAATTTTCGTGGTAAAGACTCCCATGTTTTCCGCCCCATCAAGACTGGATGCCCCATGGTTGTTTCTTTAAAATACTTCATGTCCTCTGGCAAACGAAAGATCAGCTCTCCATCTTTACCGAGTTCCCTATTCTTACCAATCGCTGCGATCAGACTGATCATTCCTACTCCGTCACCGGCATCTTGATCACACCAAGATGCTCATACCCTTCAAGTTTGATATCTTTGAGCTCACGCGAATTATCAAATTCATAGAAATCATGTATCTCGGGATTGAGCCACAGCTTCGGCGCCTTTGGTAGACCACCTGATTTCATCGCCTTATCATATCTTTCGATCTGTTCACGGATCCCCTCAATCTGATTCTTATAGATGTGGGCGTCGTTAGTGATAAAAGTCATCTGTCCTGGTTTCACTTCAACCGAAGCTGCGATCAAATGGCAAAGCACAGCATATTGCACCACATTAAACGGCAATCCAAGTGGCACATCGGAAGAACGCGACGTCACAAGTAGGTTCAATCGGCCGTTCGTCACGTTCCACTGTGAATTCCAAACACAAGAAGGTAGCGCCGCCGTTTCTAGCCACTCATTCTGCCAGAGCGACAATACCATCCGTCGATTTCCAGGGTTACTCTTCAAAGTCTCGATCAAATTGCGTATCAGGTCGTATCTATTCACGATCCAACCATAAGCTGTACCGATCGTATGCGCAAAATCCTCCGGCGCGAGATCTGAATGATGTTTTTTAAAAAGCTCGTTTAGGTTCCGACCTTGATAAGTGCCATCCTCAGCTACCTCCCATTCGTTCCAGATCTTCACATTCCTTTCTTGCAACCACCTCACATCGTTCGAAGCCGCCTGATAGATCCATAATATCTCAAGCACCGCCGTCTTAAAACCAACCTTCTTAGTAGTTAGAATCGGAAACTCTTCCTCAAGATCAAATTGTAATACCTGATGAGGTAACCTAATCGTTTCTGCCTCACTCGCCCCCTGTGCCGTATGGTCCGGAATAGCCTGCGCCACTTTCGCACTACGTTTGTCAGATTTCTTATAATTCGTAATACTCTCCCCCTGCGCCAAAATCCGCTTACATAGATCAATATACTGGTCATCAAACTTACTCATTTTACCTCCAATTTATTCCATTATAGCACACAAAATTCTAGAAACTTCTCAAATAGTACACCAAAACCACTGGATATAAAATCGATATTATCTAAATATATGTTTGACAGCTAGACACCAGCGACGCAACGCGCCACCCCCCCGCTGTACTTGTTGTAGCTGTTTGAGCCTGGGTAGACGTAGCTACTGCTGAAGTACAAGTTGTAGGCGTAGTTACTATTGTACCCAGAAGCGGACCAATAGTACCCGTAGGAATTACGGATGCTGACCGACGAGTCATGCACGAGCCCGGAATAGACAAAGTTATTTGGATATGAGCGCCATCTATTAGATGCTTCTGCGGTGCCTTGGTACGCCCCTGTACCACCCATAGCAACATCTAGAACACCAAATTCTGCTGAGGCACTGCCTCCATTTGGTAAGTGCCAGCCTGCAGGGCAGATATCTCCTGGAGCTATGTATCCACTACCATAAGAAGAGCCGTCTTTACCGTGTCCTGCTGTGGCTGAGTACCAGTTGTAGTAGTTGCCGTAGGAATATACGTTACTAGAGGCACTGTAGCTTGATGCGGTGTTATTTGTGAAAAGAGTGGTATTATTAGTAGCTAGCATGGATTGGTCGTCACAGTTAGATGAGTTTGTCATACACCAAGCTGTAGCAGCTGGGTCTGTGGTAGCGGAGAGGTGATTAGAAGTAGGCTTGGTGTCACTATCATTATCTGAACTATACCACCATGAGTTGGTGAGAGGAAGAGATGGGTTGTGAGTGTTAGTAGATGAGAGATCAGTACCATCATCAAGTCTGAGATTCTCAATCATCCAGCATTTGTTATCGGCGAGTTTAGCTACAGCATAAGTATCATTATCACGATTATCAGTTAGAGCTGTGACATCACCTGTGCTCATACTAGAACAACCATCCCAGTTCTGCAGGGTGCCTTCAGATTTAATCCACATAGCATAGAGTGGTAGACCTTTGGACATGTCGGATGGTGTGGTGATAGTTTGATTAGGCCCATAAATCTCACCAGAGTAATCGTATTCAGTATTCCAGCCAGCAAAGCCATAGCCTACACGTTTGAAGTTAGGAGCGTAGAGAGTAGGAGTGGAACCGCCTGATGAGGATTGTTTCCCCATCTGACCTTGTACATTAGTAGCATTGGCGTTGTAGCAGATTTTGTTTGCCTCACACGGTACTGGTTGAGCTGGAGTACTACTAGCAGGGTTAACTAATGTATACTTTACTTTACCTTCATAAGTATCAGGAGCTTCAGAGCCTGAGACAAAGCTAGCGTATGTAGTAGTGATAGTTGAGCCGGTAGCTTGGTCTCCAGAATCAGTAGGACCAGTGAAGTGTGCTACTTTAGTATATTCACTTGGTACTGCACTATAGTTATTAAAGCCATTATCTGCTATTGGTGTAAATGATGAACCAGAAGGAGTAATCTTCATAGCCCAGTTACTTATGTCTCCTGACTTAGCTGTACCAGTAGCTATAGTGCCTGATGTTGTTTTACCTACTAGTTTAGTACTATTGGTATCTCCTATCCTATTGCCAGTATATCCTACTGCATAGATAGAGAACCCTCCTGCATCATTACATACTACCTTGAAAGTAGTTTGTCCTATCTCGTCTTTATATTGATTTGGTGATACTGTGGCGGTATGAGCAGAATCTAGAGAAGAAGTCATAGTACAGGCGGAGGCTACGGTGACTGAGGCAGTAGCGGAGTTAGTAGTGCTAGGCTCATCAGCTGAGACTGTAGATGATGATAAGGCCACACCAGAAAGCACAGTTATGCTAACTAGGCTTAGTGCTACTGTGGTTGTCTTATATTTTGTTTTACTCATTTATTCCTTTCATCAGTTTCTTTCCTTTCTTCTTTCTGTCGACAGCATACCCTCATCTTTTTCTCCTAGACGCCAGAAATGCAACGGACCGTCTTTCCGTATCCTTTACCTTCGTGGGTCTTCGTGCCTGGGTAAACCATAATACTGCGGAAGTTCAGATTGTAAGCCTCACCGGTACTGCTTGCCGAAGACGACCAATAGTGTCCGTGTGAGCTTCGAGTGGCAACTACAGAGCCATTCACATTCCCAGAGTAAACAAAGTTGTTAGGATATGAACGCCATAAACTAGACATAGTGGTTCCAGTAGGAGTAGTGCTGGAATCTGAACTTGCTCCAGTACCTCCTAAGGCAATATCTAGTACCCCAAAGTCACCAGCGGCATTTTTGCCGGTTGGTAGATGCCAACCTGCAGGACAGATGTCACCAGAAGCAACGTAGCCTGATCCGTTTTCATATTTACCATGTCCTGCTGTAGCTGAATACCAGTTGTAGTAATTACCATAGGAGTAGACATTATCCCCTGTACTGTAGCTAGCAGACGTATTACTGGTAAAGAGTGTCGTATTATTAGTGGCTAGCATAGATTGGTCATCACAATTAGATGAGTATGTCTTGCACCAAGCTGTAACTGTTGGGTCTGTAGTGACGGAGAGGTGATTAGAAGTAGGCTTGGTATCACTATCATTATCTGAGCTGTACCACCATGAGTTAGTGAGTGGAAGAGATGGATTATGGGTGTTAGCAGAAGAGAGTTCTGGGGTATTATCTAGCCTGAGGTTTTCTATAGTCCAACATTTACCGTCTGCTAGTTTAGCTACGGCATAGGTATTACCATCTCGTTCGTCAGTGAGGGCGGTAGTAGCTCCCTGCGCTAGACTGGAGCATCCATCCCAGTTCTGTATGGTGCCGGCTGATTTGATCCATACGGCATAGAGAGATAAGCCGTTTGTTTCTACGTCAGCAGGAGCAGTGATAGTTTGGTTAGGGCCATAGTTAGTACTGGAATAGTCATATGCTGTGTTCCAGCCGGCAAAGCCATAGCCGGTTCGCTTGAAATTACTTGCCCATAGATCTACGGATGCACTATTGCTTGCTGATTGGTCTCCCATAGTACCTACAGCGGAGCTATTGTTTGGATGATAGACTATCTTGCCTGGTTTAGCGGGTTGAGGCTGCAATGGTTCTTCACTTGCTGGATGAACTAGAGTATAGATCACTTGTCCTTGGTAACTATCTGCTGGTTGAGTCTTGGCTATGTAAGCTGCATAAGTAGAAGTAAGAGTAGCTCCTTCTGCAGATGTGCCTAAATCTGTGCCTGAGTCACGGTGGGCTACTTTTGTGTAGGAAGATGGTACTGATGAATAGGAACCAAAGCCATTATCTAGTGTAAGAGCATATGTAGCAGAAGAGTTAGTCTCTAGTTTCATGGCCCAGTTAGATACATCAGGACTTCCTGCAGTTGTAGCTGTTCCTGTTACTATCTCACTACTAGTACTATTGCCTATTAGTTTATTATTTCCTAATGTATCTCCTGTATAGCCATTAGCATAGATAGCAAAGCCATTAGTATCATTACAGAAGGCTTTAAGTGTGGTAGTACCTATATCTGCTTGGTAGGTACCATTCACTATATTTGCTGTATGAGAGTTCATGCCAGTACCTTCTAAAGAACAAGATACAGGAACTGAGATATTGACCTCATCTACTACAGATTCATCTTCTGCTGAAGTTGTACTAGATATTAAAAAGCTCCCAGAAAATAGCGTCAGAGCTAGTAGGCTGAGAGTGGTTCTTATGAGATATTTAGTTGTCATTTTTGAGTGTTATCCTTCTGCTACTATGTTTATGTTTATTATAACATGCAATCCATAAACATAAGAAAAATCGGGAAAAACTGAGGATTGTGGTTGACAGATGAGTTGATAGCCAATGTGTTTGGAATAGGTAATATCTAATCTAAAGGTAGGACTCCGTAGTTTGGTGTCTACTAAATGGGGTATACTCCATGGGTTCGTGTCCACTTTATGGGAAGTAATTCGCTAGGAGCCAGCGACGCAACGGACTACACTACCGTAAGACTTAACGCCGTCGTATATGGATGTACCTGGATGGATAGCAGAATCATAGCCATCGCTAAAGAAATACATACTATATGCATTAAATATATTACTTGCCGAAGAGGACCAGTAATCACCACGTAAACCACGATTGACTACTGACGAGCCATTCGTTATACGACCAGAATATACAAAATTATTAGGATAAGATTTAAGTGCATTGGAGATTGGAGTAGCTTCTGTTTCATTGTAATATGGTTGCGAGGAGCTATCATAGTTAGCTGGCTTCGTTCCTCCATTTAATCCTGTAACAATTAGTTGCCAGAATTCATCAGTAGATTCTTGAGATTTATTACCACCTCTTGGTAAGTGCCAGCCAGCAGGACAAATATCACCCGCGGCAATGTAGCCTGCACCATTTTCGTATTTACCACGACCAGCTGTAGCAGAGAACCAGTTGTAGTAATTTCCATAGTTGTAAATATTACTATCTTGGTCGCCAGACGTATTGGAAGTGAAATCGGCAATATTGTTGGTAGTAAGCATAGATTGATCATAACAGTCAGCAGAGAAAGTATTGCACCAGGCGGTGATGGTTGGGTCGGTCGGTGCAGAAAGGTGATTAGATGTAGAGAGGGTGCCTTGTTGATTCGCATAGTACCAAGAATTATTAAGTGGAAGAGATGGGTTATGGGTGTTGGTGGATGAAAGTTCTGCTGAATCATCTAACCTGAGGTTTTCTATTGTCCAGCATTTGCTGTCTACGAGCTTGGCTACCGCATAGACATTGTTATCTCTCGTGTCTTTTAGCGCAGTTACATCTCCTACATTCATACTAGAACAACCAGACCAGTTTTGGAGGTTACCAGCACTTGCTACCCAATTAGCATAGAGTTTTAGCCCACCAGTACTGTATTGTCCAGCAGTGAATTCTATTGTTTGTTGTGGGCCATAGTTAGTTCCAGTACCATCTTTCTTGGTATTCCAGGCAGCAAAGCCATAGCCATCATGTTTGTAGTTAGGGGCATAGAGCATAGCAGACGTATCGCTACTAGATATTGTCTGGTTTCCCATACTACCAGTCACACCGCTAGGATTGGTGATGTTAGCTGAGTAGCAGATGTTGCCACCAGGACAATCTGTCCACATAGCATAGAGAGTGATAGTATTTCCGGCTGAGGTAAGGTCAGTAACGGATTGCTGGTTGGTGTAGCTTGTTCCAGAGCCATCTTGAGCAGTATTCCAACCAGCAAAGTAATACTGTGTACCGCTAATAGTGGGAGCTGTAAAGCCGTTAGAAGTAAGAGCTGTAGAAACACCCTCAAAGATAGACTGATTACTCATAGTACCAGTTCCAGTGATTAGATTACCTTCAAAGTAGCTAGAAGGATCAAAGTGCACTGTGTATTTAGT
>JAZQBP010000009.1:0-4866 GCA_045545815.1 Candidatus Nanosyncoccus sp.
TTTTGCTTCCATAAACCAGCCCAAACGAATCCTGGCGCCGTATATGCGTCTTTGCTTGTCTTGCATAGCTCTATTCCTCATCTTTAACATCCTTTCTTATTTTATAACGAAAAGTGTCCAAGATGTTTGGGAGGTTGATAAATTTAAATGTTTAGCATTTGGCTAATTAGGTAAATATGCTAAAATTATAATGTGAGGGTAAAAAAGAGTTTTCTATTTGGGTGGGTGTTTACGATCATCTTGTTCGTATTGATTACAGTGCTTTTCCTGAATCGTGAATGGTTTTATGATTATTATAGGGGGATGAGTTATAAGCCGTCCAGTGAGATGGCGAGGATTCGTGATGATCTTTTGTTAACTGGACAGGGTGAATTTTGGTTTAATGCGGCGCAACCGGTGCTTAGTGATGCGGATGAATTTAATGCATACTGTCGTCCGGCTGGCAATACAGAGGTGGCGGTACTGGGATGTTATACCGAAGGGAATATTTATGTGTATGATATCGATTCGGAGGAGTTGGAGGGTATTAGGGAATTGACGGCGGCGCACGAATTACTGCACGTAAGATGGGCAAAGATGAGTGAGGGGGAGAAAGATAGATTGAGACCATACTTGGATCAGGTCTTAGAGAATCACCGAGATGTTTTAGGGGATGAGATTGATATTTATGATGAGAGCGAAAAGATTGAAGAATTGTATGTGCGAGCTGGGACGGAAGTAAATGACCTACCTTCTGAGTTGGAGGAGCATTTTGCTGAGGTGTTTAGCGATCAGGACAAAATCGTTAGGTTTTATAATAGTTATATTGGGGTGTTTCGGAGGCTTGAGGCGGAGATGGATAGTTTGAAATCGGAAATGGAGCAGATTGAGGCGGAACTTAATACTAAGACCAATGAGTATGAAACAAGGATTGCTACTCTCAATGCAGAGATCGAAGATTTTAATGACTGTGCGGAGACAGAAGGGTGTTTTGCGACGGAATGGGAGTTTACTCTGAGGAGGAATCAATTGATCGCTGAGCAAGATAACTTGCAGGGTTTGTATAACGAGATAGATGGATTGATCGATTCATATAATGAGAAAGTAGAGGCATATAATGCCGATGTGGTGCGGACGGATGAGCTAAACCAGATGGTTAATTCGACGAGTCGGCCGACGGAGATTGGGCAGTGAAATTAAAGACGCGTAGGGTGTCGGTGATGGTGCTGGCTTTGATCGGTGTGGTGATATGGCTAGTGGTGAATCCAGCGAGCTATGAGGCCGTCTTGACACCGGTAGAAGATACTGGAGCTGAATCGACGATGGACTATGGGGCGGAAGCGATTATAGTACCTAAGGTGGGAGCTCCATTAGCAAGTGAGGTTTTGGAACAGATAGAGGTGAAGGGGCGAGCACCAAAGACTGGGTATGCAAGAGAGGAATTTTATGATGGCTGGCCGACAGTGGAGGGATGTAATTTGCGCCAGAAGATCATTCGTCGTGAATTTGGTGAGACAGCGGTGATGGATGGGTGTAATGTGCTAGCAGGGGAATTTGATGAGCCGTATACTGGGGAACATTTGGTCTTTCACGAGAGAGATGAAATTAGTAAAGGTATACAGATCGACCATGTAGTAGCTCTGTCGGACGCTTGGCAAAAGGGGGCACAAGGATTGACGACGAAGGGGAGATATGAGCTTGCCACTGATCCTTTAAATCTACTGGCGGTGGATGCGTCGGCGAATAAGAAAAAGTCAGATGGAGATGCGGCGACGTGGCTACCACCCAATAAGAAGTTTCGGTGTCAATATGTGGCGAGGCAGGTGTCAGTAAAACACAAGTATTCCCTATGGGTGACTGAGGCGGAGAAACAGGCGATAAAGCGAATTCTAGCAAATTGTCCTAATGAACCGGCCGTTGGCAATTAAGTATTTGCAAGCGTGTCCTTCGGACACGCTCCGGGCCGCTCAGGCCAAGTCTTCAAGGTCCGCAGAACACATTTGCAAATATTTAATTGCCTGATATACTTTAATTATGAAGAGAGTTATTATTAGTTTTGGCATAGGGGCGGGGATATTAGTAATCATTGCGTTTTTGTTAGGGAGGTTCGCTTTTCCGAATACTGGATTGGCAGGCTTACCGGAACCAGAGGTGGCTGAAGGTCAGCGTGGGGAATTAGGCATCGACAAGAATGTGAATGAGAGTACGATAGATTCGTATCTTGGTCGCGAGGATGCAGTGTATAGAGATCTTAGAATGTTGAAAGATCCAGGTAATTATGAAGCGATTGGCGGTGATTCGTATCTGTCTGGGTTTGTGGACGGATTTGAATTGGTGCCGTTTCCTTACATGGTAAACGTTAAGGGCTTGCCACCAGAAGTAGGTGAAACATATACTGGCCCAACTTTATTCCATTTGCATTCTGATGGCTCTTACACGGCTAACTACGAAGAATCAATGCAAATACTAGAGAGTTTATTCCCGAAAGACAAGGTAATCTTCTTGATGTGTGGGGGTGGAGGATATTCTGGTATGATGAAACAGATGTTGGTAGCACTTGGTTGGGATGAGTCGAAGATCTACGATGTGGGTGGATATTGGTTCTACGAGGGTGAGAACAATGTGCCTGTGAAGCGAGAGCTTAAGGATGGTTCGGTAGTATATGATTTTTATAAGGTACCGGTACACGAGATTGACTTTGCGGAGTTGACGGAGAAATAGGGTGAGTGCAGAAAAAAAGAAGCAATTGGGGGCGTTGTGGTTGATTATAGCTTTGGTAGTGGTATTAATCGGATCTGTGGTCTTTGTGGGGGCAGTGAGTGGCTGGTTTGATGATACTCGTGTGACAGTAGACGAGGAGTATAAATGTGAATCGAATTGTGATGAAATGATGGAGCTATCTCGGGATGATTACGAAAAGTTGGTTGATGAGAAAAAATCTTTCGTGGTATTTGTAGATCAAGGTGGTTGTACGACGGCAGATCGGATGAGGGGGTTTGTGGGTGATTGGACGAAGGAAGCTGGGATACGTGTGTACAAGATGATGTTTGGCGATATGAAGGAGTCTGGACTACATGAATACGTGAAGTATTATCCTTCGGTGGCGTTGGTTTCGCATGGAAGAGTAGTGGCGTGGCTGAAAGCGGATAGCGATGATGATGCCGATATGTACAATGACTATAATGCGTTTAAGGCGTGGATGGAAAAATACATCTCGCAGTAATATGATGGATTGATGTCATACGATAAGATAGGCTCTAGGAAGGAGCCTATTTTATGATTAAAGAACAAGTAGATAGTTATTTGCGATACTGCGATAAGGTGTGGGGGATGACAGACGCGACGATGAGGATGAAACGAAATATCTTATATCGATTTATAGAAGTGACGAAGATTTCGAAGATAGAGGATTTGACGAATGTCGTATTTGATCGGTGGGTGGAACACGAAATAGGTCGAGGTGTGGGCGCTCGATCAGTTAACATGTATAATGCAGCAGTGATAGCTTTAGTGAGATATTGTCGTGAAGCTGGTATGAATGTGCCTTTGAACCTAACGTTGATACGTAAGATAAAAGAGGGAGGAGTGAGGAGACGATACTATACTGCTGAAGAGATAGCGGAGGTGGTAAAAGTAGCTGGTATTAGAACAGGGTTAATTATTCAGATAATGTTTGAAACTGGGATGCGGATTGCGGAAGTGACGAGACTGAGAAAGATAGATATTGATGGGAAGAGAATTGTATTTGTAGGAAAAGGAAGAAAAAAGCGAGAAGTGTATGTGACGGATGAAACTCTGGATAAGATCAAGTACTATGTGCGTGAGAATGTAGTTAAAGGGTATATGTGGGGATGTTGTGAATATGGTAATGGGGAGCCACCGACTCCCAGCACGGTGCGTAATTGGCTAAAAAAGGCTTTTTGCGAGGCGGGATATATGGATTTTTATCCGCATGCGATACGACATTCTTTTGCGACAGATTTGCAGATTAGGGGCGCTACGGTGGAAGAGATTAAAGAAATGATGGGTCATACATCGGTGGCGGTGACGGAGAGATATTTGCATGGATTCGATGGGAGATTGGCGGAGTTGTTCGAGAAGTATAGGTAGGGTGTGGGTGGTGAAAAAGTGATGGTCAATAAAATAACCCCTGGAGGGGTTATTTTATTGCGATTAGTTATAATACTAGCTATCGCTCCATGTAGAAGCAATCGTGTAAGTCACAGTACCGGTATAGGTACCAGAAGCCTGCTGAGTACCGACATAAACTTGGTAAACAGGCTTGAAGCTAAATGTACTTCCGTTTGCGTTTCCATTTGCAACGGTAGTAGAAGTAGCCGGTACAGCCGTAAAGTTTGCAAAAGTACCAGCAGCGCCACTTTCGGCAATCTTCATTGCCCAAGCAGACGCAGTGCCACTTGTAGCGGTCCCAGGATTAATGTTGGATGGATCGTTGGCATCACTATTCGACTTTACCATTTTAGCTTGGTTTAAGCCTACAGCAGAGATAGTCCAGGTTCCAGACTTCCCACTGCTAGATCCGCCAGAGTTACAAACACCTTGGATAGTAATCTCGTCTCCTTGAGCACCAGAGCCATCGGCTTCTGTTGAATCACCAAGAATTACTTTTTGACCAAGAGTGGCAGGTTTTTGGAAATTGCGTGTAATCGTAGGATTAGCGCCTGTTGATGGATTGACAGCAGAACCATTTGCTGTAGCTTGGAAAGTACAAGACTCACCAATCACTACAGTAACGTTATCTGTAACACTCACAGGGCCGTCGACGGCAAATACACCGACCACAGGCATCGCAGCGAGAGCCATAGACGCACTTGCAATTGCTAATTTTTTCATATTATTTCTTCTCCTCTGCGCTAAGCAGAATTA
>JAZQBP010000010.1:0-2521 GCA_045545815.1 Candidatus Nanosyncoccus sp.
GGACCGAGTCGTAAAAAAAGACCCTTCTGGAGTCTTGGTGCGCCTGACTAGACTCGAACTAGCACAGCCGTGAATCTGGCCACTACCACCTCAAGGTAGCGTGTCTACCAATTCCACCACAGGCGCATATATACATTATAACATAAATACACCAAATATGAAGCCATATTATCGAAACCTGCCAGTATTCATATACAATAGCACAGTCTAATGAACTAAGGAGTCTTATTTTTAGTCTCTTTAGTCACCGCCCAATCGTTGATATCATTAAAACGATCTATCGCTGTGACTAACTTGAGGCTATCGCCAAATGGTCGCACATTTTTATTGTAATAATACGACATATCAGTTTGATAGATACCAATCGCCGGCGCCTCGGATACCCAGTATTCAAGGAAAGATTCGTATTTCTTAGCGCGAAGTTCCAGGTCAAGCATATCGCGCGCCCCAAGTAGTAAATCGTCTACCATTACGTTACGATAATTAGATAGATTGAGTCCGGCGCTATTTGCTTGCGAAGAGTGATAATAAGGCAATAGATCCGGATCTGTACCAAGTTCAATTTCATAGATCAATATATCATAACCGCGCTTCGAAATGATGTTATTAATAAAATCCTGCGTTTCATCAAAGGACGTCATATCCACTTCAAATCCAAGTCCTTCTAGTTCAGTCTTCACTGTATCGGCAACCTTGGGCAAGAATCCAGAATTCACCGTGACGAGATTAAGCTTGGGCTTGCCTTCTGGAAAAGCTTCGTTAAGCTTCGAGCTAGCCTCTGCCACGTTGTATGCAGGCACTTCCGGATACACCGAGAGCTTGATCTGAGTATCTAGTAAAGGATAATCAAGCTTAGTCGCATTCGGCACGCTGGCGCGAATCTTTTCCATGTTCATTCCTTGTCGGATCGCCGTGCGCACACTAGCTTCTTTTAGTCCTGGCCTCTTCGTATTAAAGAAGATAAATGCCCCAGAGTTCAGGCTCGAATCCTTCTCATTGAACTGTTTGGAGGTAATCTGCTCAGCTTCGGCCCCAGTCAATTCAGCTGTCGCTGTCACTGATCCCGAATTAATCGCGCCAATTATACCATCTTTACTATTATAGGTATGAACCGCGAAGCTATCGAGTAAAGTCTTACCTTTATAGTAGTGAGGATTAGAAGTCAGATAATAAACTTTTTCGTCAGCTTGAGAAGTTGTCTGCACAGCATTAAACGAGAATGGCCCAGAGGTGACTGGCGTATTTGAAAAATTATGCTCGATCAATGTCTGTGGGTCAACATCTTTCAATACATGACTTGGTACGATCGGGAAATTTAGCGCTGTGATAAAATCCGCATAAGTTGATGGCAACTCAAATACGATCTGACCTTTATCATTTTCTGACACTTTAACATTTGCTAGGTTCGAATCAAAGACCGAATTAACAGCTGGATTCTTAAGTAATTCTGCCGTAAAAATCACATCTTCATTTGTGATGGGCTCACCATCGGACCATTGTAACCCTTCGCGAAGCTTCACTGTCCAGACACTACCATCTTCATTGGGCCGAATAGAACTTGCAAGCCCAATACCTGCGTGACCAGAATAATCAACAGTAGACAATGTAGCAAACATTAGCTTACTGAGCACCTTCTCACTATCGGTCATTGCAAAAAGAGGATTCATCGACTTCACCTCGCCAAGCGTAGCCTCAGTATAGGTGCCGCCATTTGAAAAAGCTTCCTCGGCATAAGAGCCGCCAAACCAAAAAGCTTGTGTTACGGCTAGCATAATCAAAGCTACGATCAGTAAACTCCACTCCACGATTAGCAAACGTATATTATTGATATGTGAGAGTCGCCCAACAAAATTCTCTTTGATATGCTCCTTACTCTCTTCACTTGCTTTTACCGAAGCACGAGAAAATCTTCGAATGAATTTTTGCCCACGCTTTCTTACATCGTTTTTCATATTATGCTGGAATGATTAATAATCCTACGATTGATAATACGAATACTACTGAACAAACAATCGTCGTAACAAAAAGTGATTTCTCTAGCCCACGCCTGGTAGTATATAATTCACCAGAGCTACCAAACCCCGCACCAAGCGAAGCTCCGCGTTGTTGTAACAAAATCAGGATGATCGCCAGAAACGCTGAGATAAAGGTTAGTACTTCTAGAATATTTCCAATCTGCATAAATAACTCCTAGTAAGTTCATTTTAGCATATTTTTTCGCTTGAGTAAAGAATGATAAGTGATCGCAAATCGGTGAGCTTCCTCATCAATCCGGGCGATCAGGCGAGCCACATGTGATCCGCTAGGAAGTTCTCGGAAACTCAGCCCAGCATCTCCCGGTATCACTAATTTTACGCCTGCATTACGCGTGTGGTCACCCGACTTATCGCGACCAATCACAGGTATATTATATGGTTCAACGATTGGTAGAATCGCATTAACCTGTGTTTCTCCGCCATCCAGAATAATCAAATCTGGGTAATCCCATTCCTTGTGTTTAAGTCTTCTAGTCAGTACTTCT
>JAZQBP010000011.1:0-10346 GCA_045545815.1 Candidatus Nanosyncoccus sp.
CACATTCAATGCTAAATTATTTAACGCCGGTAGAATTCTTGCAAAGTCTACCTGGATATGAAAACGCTTGTCCAGATTTTACTGTGTTATACTAGAAACATTAACAACTAAAAGTTGTACAACTTGTTTGGGAGGTTAACCTAAACATTTAAATTCACCAAGCACCGAGCTATGCTATAATTGCAATCATGGGGTTCGTCCCAGTACATTAATAGCTCGGCAAACTGTGGCAAAGATCAAGAGGAGGCGACGGTGCATAATCTTAAAAAACGTCCAGAAGTATTCGTACTTATCGTATCACTTATAGGTTTTCTTTACGGCATGTCACTTATAGTTAGCAGTTATTACTATGGGGTCGAATTGGTAAGATTAGACAACTCAAAATTTGAAGAATGTGGAAGTCTCCACATTCCAGATTTAGGGATAAACGAAAAGATCTATCTCTCTCTTAGGGATGAATCTCAAAAGATCGTTGATGCCCCAAATGCTATTGCAAGAGTAGAATGGTCTGGCAAAGCCGTTTACACGGATCACCGTAGCCAATCATTTTATCATCTACCAAAAGCAAAGCCCGAGGAGACTGTTGCCACGATATATGGCGAAGATGGAGTAAGAATGTATGTTTGCTACCACGTAGCCAACGGCACGATTATAGAAAAGGGAGATATATCCACAATCTACTCAGATGAGTATCTAGCCCACTTCTTAAATACCGACGACTCCAACATTTGTCTCTATACATGCAAGAGTGTCTATGTTGGTGATCGTGGCACCATTATCCTTACATATTGGAGGCCTGTTGATTTCTTGTCAAATCACCTCATTGGTCCGCGGACTGCCGAGCTCACTCCAGGGCAACCTGGAGTTTTTTTATGATATAATGATGTCTATAATAAATGGAGTTTTATGGACAAAAAGCAAACCTACGATTATCTAAAATCCCACAACATTAATTTTGAAATAACCGAGCACGAAGCAGTCTTCAACATGGAAGAACTTGGCCGAGTAGATGTTCCATATCCAAGTCGTGACGCCAAAAATCTTCTCGTCCGTGACGATAAGAAACAAAACTATTATCTTATCACCGTCAAGGGCAACAAGCGTGTAGACCTCAAAGAATTCAAGAAGACTCACGGTACTCGCCACCTCAGCTTTGCCTCAGCTGACGACCTCATGACATATCTTCATCTCACCCCAGGCGCAGTTACCCCACTCGGTCTTATCAATGATGATTCAGCCAAAGTCCAATTCTTCCTCGACCAAGACTTCCTCGATGATGATTCCAAGACCAAAGACGCCGGTATCATCGGCATCCACCCCTGTGATAATACCGCCACTGTCTGGCTTAAGGCCACCGATCTTGTAGACCTCATCAAATCTCACGGTAATCCCACCACCATCATCAAAATCTAGCAAACATAATCTATTTTAGTTTAACCACTACTGCAAATCTATCAAATGCATCTCCGTGAGAATTAGAAGGAAGATTCTTATCGCTTACTGTATCGTGTCTAGAATCGATTATATTCTCTGGCAAAACTCCAGCACTCAATAACTGCTCCCTGGCTGCCACACCCAACTTTTTATTATCCATTTTATAGATACGATAATCTACCGCATAAGGAGGAAAATATACTTTCAGGTCCTTCGCATCGGACTCAAAACGCTCTGCAAAAAACTCGACAAATCTCTTCGGCCCACTCTGTTCTACGTTTTGTCTACCTGCATGAAGCAAGCCTAAAATTTTTCGTTTCCCATCAAATACCACAGCGCCTAAACAATCAGCGAGCGGCAACAAGATACCATTCTCAGAACTTAATACCACCAAGCCATCAGAGACAGGAATTTGTTCTTCTGGATTAATGATGGAATATTTTGTGATATTCTCGTCAGATATTACATCATAGCTCGTAAAATCTTCTCTACCATCATAAATAGTCCTAATTCTTGCGGTTCTTTCAGCAGGCAGATTTAACGACTCACTTAATCGTATTTGATTCTTAATTATTGTCGCCTCAATTCCATCACCAAAAAACCTCATGTTCCCGTCTTTCCTCTCCGAAACCGCCAACTCAACTTCCTTATCAAACAAATCCTGCCTTATCATACATTTTGTATTATACATCAAATCATATGCCAAGCATAAACAACACATCATTAAGTAGAAGTGCCAGCAATATTAAATCCTAAATATTTACAAGGTCTGCAAAGAAATCGCTCATAAATGCTGCGTTATCATAAAGAAGGATACCATTATCATAAGGAATAGAATAATTATAATCAATATTAGAAGCACGCCTCTTAAGCATCGCTAATAGCTTTTCGTAAAAATCCTTAAATTGGTCCGTATAGATATTCAAAGAAGAGTATTCATATTTATTCAACCCCCCATAAGACGTGTCGCTATGATAATCGTAGTAAAGACATACCAATTGTTCATCTTTCGTTGAATCGTTTTCGTATAGATTATTATCTAAATACCATACGGAAATCATACTGTCATTTTTTTCTTTTTCACAAGATCGATGAGGCGTTATAAGGATTCTAGCACGATTAACGCCTGGAAGTCGCCATAGAGAGCTACGTGAAATTTTAGAAACCTGTTCACTAATATCGATCAAACTTGTAGTCCCATCAGAAGAAGCGCGTGACTCAAAGAAATACTTAGGTGTATATTTCTGAGAATCTAATTGCCCGCCATTCTGTGGCTCCTGCCAATTATTCGAATACGTATACCTCAAATAACTGCAGATTGCATCTCTAGCAGATCTATAATTAATGCCATCACGATACGTATAACAATCAAGGTAACTCCTTAGCTGACTTACTACATTTGGTTCTGTCTCGTAGGCTTCTTTCTCGGCTTCTTCTTCTCTTTCCTGCTCCTCTCGCTTAAGCTCCATCTCTTTCACCAAACGATTATTCATATGAAAAGCAACCGGAATAGCAACGACAAAAGACAACGATCCAACTAAGCCAATCACTATCATGATAGTCAATAACTTGTTCGTTTTAATCTGCTTTTTTCTTATTTCCTTAGTCTTTGTAAAAGCTTTTATCGATAAAACAATTCCTATAGGAAAAATTGCCAATACCGGCAAAGCAAAAAGTAGGACAACATCAGCGCCACCTCCTCCCATATAAGTAGTCGAGAAAAGAACAATAATACCTATCGAAACCAACAAACCTATCACTCCGACACAAAAACTTTCTTTTACAATATTTGGTATTCTTGTAATTGACTCATCACGCATAAGCTTATTATAATACAAAAAACGATAGACCGCAAATACTACAACGGGCGACCTTCATTATGGTTCTTTGTAACAACCCCCGGCCGTTTATTAACTTTAGATTTAGTACGACTTCGTCTCCATAGGAGTATCGCAATAGTCACACTTTGCGATGTTCCCTTTTATAACCTGCTTTGTGGCTTTACATTTTGGACACTGGACAACAGCAGCTACTTTTCGATTTTTGCCACTCTAGCATATAGAAAATATGTTATAATTATTGCGTGATAGCGCATGTAAGAGGTTTGATTGAAGAAAAATTTGGCACTGGGGGATTGATTATTGATGTCAACGGAGTTGGCTATGAGTTAATGGTGTCCTCAATGGACTTCGAGGCATGTAATTTAGGTGAGGAGCGAAAGTTTTATACGTATCATCAGGTGCGAGAGAATGCTGAAGAATTGTATGGTTTTTCTACCTTGGCGGCAAAGAAGATCTTTGAGCTTTTAATATCTGTACAAGGGATTGGGCCAAAAGCAGGAATGGCGATTCTGTCTTTGGCAGAGCCGGAAGAAGTACGAAACGCGATCGCAAATGCTGACGTAAAATTTGTATCAAAAGCTGCTGGTGTAGGAAAAAAATCGGCAGAAAGAGTGATCGTGGATTTACGTGATAAAGTAGGAATTCCATCGCATTACGGTGCAACCGATGTTGTAGGTGGTGGAATGACTCCAGAATCAGACGAGGCCCTTGATGCATTAATTGCACTTGGATTCCCACTTAAAGAAGCAACAGCAGCACTTGAAAAAGTGGATATATCATTGCCAGTGGAAGAACGTATTCGTTTGGCTTTGAAAAAATAGTTATGCCGAGAGGGAGAACCAGTCGTCGATAGTATAGTCATCGCCAGATACAGATGCAACGGCAAGTAAAGGTTGGCAATCTCGATATTTGGTAGCACGATATTTGAGATAAGATTCAGCCGCAAAATGTATCTGGTGAAGTTTTTTGGGTGTGATAGCGTCTAGTCCATCGCCACGGCTGTTGCTCGCACGATATTTTACTTCTGTAAAATAAATCTTATTATTCTTAAGCGAGATGATATCAATTTCGTAGAAATAGGTTCTGTGGTTTTGTTCAATGATTGTATGACCTTGCTGTATAAGATAATCCGCGACGGCTTGTTCGGCTCTCTGACCTTTGGTGGTGGTGTCTTTTTTTGTTGGCTTGATGGAGGTAAATCCAGAAAGTGATTTGCAGGGCTCAAAAGACTTGCGATGCTCTGGAGTGAGGCCATACTTATAAATAGCAGAGACGTGCGCTTTGGTACCGTAGCCGACGTGTTTATCAAAATCATAGTTGGGATATTGGCTAGCCAGTTCTATCATATAATGGTCACGAGCAACCTTAGCGATAATAGAAGCGGCAGAAACCTCACGAATCTTGGCATCAGCTTTAACACAAGTAGAAGTATATTTTTCTAGCGGTGTATGGGCAAGAAAGTTCACCTTGCCATCAATGATGATTTGAGAGAAAGGTACGTGAAGTGATTGAATTGACTTCACGGCGCGATGAGTAGCTAGCCTTAAAGCTTCAGAAATACCTATCTTATCCAGCTCGTGAGCAGGGACCCAGCCGAGACCGGTGGCAGATTCCTCTAAAATGGCAGCGCTAAGGACTTCACGTTTTTTGACAGTGAGTTTTTTAGAATCGGCGAGGTCATGGAACCAAGGACGTTCTTGGTCCGGTAGGATCACGGCACCAACAACAAGCGGACCCGCTAAGGGTCCGCGTCCAACTTCATCTATGCCAAGAAGTGACACCCGGTTAAGCCTTTTCTTCAGTTGATTCAGCAGCTTCTGACTTCTCTGCTTCGGCTGGAGTCTCAACTACTTCTACGTCAGCAGACTCAGTAACTTCTTCGACCGGCTCTTCTTCAACTGTAGTATCGTTTACCGCAGCACGATCGAAATCTTTACCCTGCAAGCGAGCTGACTTACCAGAGCGCTCACGAAGATAAGTAAGATTATTACGACGTACTTTTGCACGGCGAACGATCTCAATCTTTTCAACCAATGGAGAATGGATGAGGTAAGACTTCTCTACACCTACACCAGAAGTGACTTTACGAACAACGATACGAGCAGTATGAGATTCTTTGCGGTCAACACGAATCACGACGCCTTCGAAAGTCTGGAGACGGAACTTGCTACCTTCTTTAATTTTCTGAGTGACTTTGACGGTGTCACCGGAACGTACATCCACGACGGCCTTCTTTTTTTGCGCATCGCCAATTTGCTTTAAAACATTAAAACTCATATTTTACCTTTATTATTAGACAATTATCTGTTATTTTATCATACTTTATAAGAACTTGCAAGATTAAAAGTGCACTCCACATAATTCGTTATAATCAAGGGATAGTGCAATACCTACACGTTAAATTTGAATTCAACGACATCGCCATCCTGCATGACGTAAGTTTTGCCTTCAGTACGGAGAAGCCCCGCTTCTTTAACAGCCTTTTCGGAGCCGAGTCTCGCTAAATCATCATACTTACAGACGTTAGCAGCGATGAAACCACGTTGAAAATCAGTATGTATAGTACCAGCTGCTTCGGGAGCAGTAGCGCCCTTTTTGATGGTCCAGGCACGGCACTCTTTTTTACCAGCAGTAAGGAAGGACTGAAGACCGAGAGTTTCATAAGCGGCTTTGATTAGCTCACCAAGAGCATCGTTTTGGACTCCATAGCTTTGTAAGAACTCTTTGCGTTCCTCGCGACTCATACCGGACATTTCTTCCTCTAATTTGGCATTGACAAAAATACAATTGGTGGCAGTCTTGACAGTCTCGGAAGCTTCGCGAGGTGATAAATTGGATATTTTATCACCTCGCTCCGCCCCTTCGGCGGCAAAATCTGAGATTTTGCCTTTATGTTCCTCGACTTGCAAGCCCACCACCATTTCGCATAGCTTGTTCTGCAAGCTAGTATCAGTAAGACCCTGTTCATCTACGTTGAACATATAAATGACAGGTTTATCAGTAAGATAAGGGATATTTTCATCTTGTGGATCTTTTTTGCGTTTGGACGCGACTCTAGCCTTTGTCTCTTCATCGGCAAGTTGCAATTCCAGATTAATAATATCTATATCATCCTTGGCCTGTTTTAAGATGTCATCTTCAGGTTTGTTGTCAGCGCGGACAATATCGTCGTTTTTGAAAGCACGGACGACGTGGCAGATGGCTTGACATTCGCGGATGTGAGCAAGGAATTTGTTACCAAGACCTTCGCCTTTAGATGCTCCTTGTACTAGACCAGCGATATCGACGAATTCAACTGTAGCTGGAATAACTTTGTTAGTATCATACATTTTTGCAAGCACATCTAGTCGCTCATCTGGCACCGGTACAATTCCGACGTTTGGCTCAATGGTAGCAAAAGGATAGTTGGCGGCAAGTGCGCCAGCATTTGTAAGTGCATTAAATAATGTGGATTTACCGACGTTCGGCAATCCAACGATTCCGATCTTTAAATTCATAACCAACCTGTGGATTCCGTTATTATAGAATTATATCACGAAAATTCTACATGATAAACTAAAAGCCACATATAGACGCCGAAACAACACTAAGCTCTATTACAAAAAATACTGTAAAATGACACAGAAAGAACAACATATACCATGTATTATTTATAAACTTCAAGCCAATAGTGTGATCGTTGTCTAGCATCTGCTAACTCTGATAATTTCATCCAAACATAACCCTTTGAATTATAACTAGGGTTACCAACAAACACCTTGTCATTCGATGGGTCTATTGCCAATACAGGCACAAAATGATTCCCGTGAGAAGCTTTACTCTTGTGCTGCCCCACGTATACATGAAGTTTACGACCAGATAGTAGGGCCTTTCTCATATTCTTTATAGTAGTAGCAGTACTTTCTCCTCCATTACTATGATACTTGTATTTAAAACCTTTACTTTTGAGAAAATGCCTTACGGCCTTAGCATTTCTTGGATCCTTCAAGTTTAGAGCTTTCAGTGATTTATGAAGCCCTTTGGTTATCTGAACAGGACCACCATATTGGCCATACCCACTCAAGATAATAGATAACGATACAGCCCCACAGCCACTCAAGGAGATAGTGCTAGGGTAAAACTTTGATCCAGGGAGATCGTAAGGTTTATTATTTTGAGCAGTAACTTGTTTATACAATTTAAATTCCCTGCCACACAATTTAACAATTTGACTGTAGCCATCCCCTTTTCTTTTTTTAGGTTTGATCGAAGACTTACTTTTGCATTCAGCAATAGAAATACTACTAGAGTTACTGGAAGAGCCACTTGTTCCACTTTGGCTAGCCCCAGTTGCCCTTTCATTCCTCTTGTTTTATTCTTCTTTTTCTACTTTCTCTTTAGCTTTAATTTGAGCTAGTTCTTCGTTTGATACAACAGTACATTTTTGGCCAGAATTTAGCTTACCGCCAGGCAACAACCATTGAACTCCTACATATAGTAAAACATATACTACTATACCAATCATTATTTGGGACATACGATGTCTAGCCATTCTAGTCTGTTCTTCGTTACCTCCAGCTGTAAGGTATTTGACACCTACAATAGTAATACCAATAGCAGCTAGAATACCTATACCAAAAGACAAGATATCAACAACCATGTTTAGAATAGTGTATACACCACAACCCGAACCATCATCCTTAAGATTACCCCAAAAAGTCGTTTCTATAATATTACCAGATTCAGCGTCTGCAGCAAAGGTGAGGGTAGGAGAAAAAAATATGGCCAGGAAGAGAGAACAGACAATCAAAACTACAAGCTTTAATGACTTTGGCATAAGTTTATTATATCACACGGAGGCTAAGCACGCTTATTCAGCGTCTTACGTCCACGCGAATTAGAAAATTTATAATCACCATTACTTCCCTGCCGATAGAGAAAGCTACAAGTAATCGCTACCGCCAATGCATCAGCTGCATCATCCGGTTTTGGTTTTTTATCGAGTCCAAGATGTACTCGTACCATCTCTTCAATCTGCGTCTTAGTCGCAGCCCCATATCCAGTCAAAGATAGTTTTATTTGATTAGGCGAGTACTCATACACCGGCAAGCCATGCTGTTCTGCTACTAGTAAGACAATTCCCCTAGCCTCTGCTACAGCGATACCAGTCGTCACATTTTTTGAAAAAAACAATTTTTCAACCGCCACGACTTCAGGCTTACACTCGTCAAACACTTCAGATAAAGAATCGTATAGTTCCAAAAGCCGAGCCGGCAAAGGATCATCCACAGTCGTAGTCACCGCTCCATAATCAAGCGCCTTGGCTCCTGCACGACCAGATATCTCAATTAATCCAAATCCACAAATTCCAATTCCAGGATCAATCCCCAATATTTTCATACCACTATTATATTATAATTAAGCAAACTCATCAAAGCACACAAAAGTTGCATTTATTTCCTCGGCGCTAGTTCACGTATATAGGTCACGTTTAGACTATTAGCACCAGTCTCAGAGTCGTTTCCATCACCATCCCCCTCATCTTCTTTATCATCACCTCCCCACATATATAGTGATGGATCAAAGTTGATGATCTCAGCTGGCACGATTGAATTAGTGCCAGTAGCAGCGCCATAAGTACGATGTGCAGCAAGTTTACTGGCAATGACGGCCCCATTAATTACGAGCTGGTTAGAGTTCTTCCTTTCATTAATCTTGTTACCAGCACTATCCGGACAAGTATCTACCGTACGATCTGCAATGATCAAAGCATCAATATGTGTAACACCACAAGAGACATTTACTTTATTAGCGTAGATCACTACTTTTGGTATCTTGCTAAGCTCAGTATATCTACCTGTATAGATGATATTACTATTAATAGTAATATCCTTATCCGAGCGGACCATCTTAATACCGCTTCCTACATTACAATCACCAGAGCATTGGATAGTCAGATCCTCTCCGCCATATGTATATTCAGCTAGACTATCATTTACTGCAATGGTATTACTGGCTAGCTCTGTATGGTCTCCAGCTGCTATCTTTTCTATGACTTTAGATTTATCATTCTGTGCATTACCAGAAGCTGTAGTATTGCCAACTCCACCTACTTTACCACCATTGCACTTATTGGCAAATGTTAACTGACTACGTAAGCAGAAATCTGTGCGGTCGCTACCACCCGGATCAGCATTAGACAGAGGATTGCTAAGTTGGCTTGGCGATAAGTTACCGTCATTATTTGCCGCAAACCCAGTACTCGCCCCACTGCCAAAGCCACTTACAACATTGCCGGCAATTATGCCAAGCTCGCCCCAGGAGCCAAAGACTCGTTTAATCTTCTTATCCTCTATTTTGAACTCAGTAAAACTCTCTATATGAGATTTAGCACTAGAACCAGTCACAATTGGATTCTGGGTGTATATATTGCCGCCCCAAATCTGGATACTAGGCCTCTTAGCTACAGTAAAACACTTTTCAGCTGAAGCCTTCTCTTTACCATCACCGTTAGGATCTGTACTTGTTGGCAGTCCACTAGTTGCAGGCGTAATGATGGATTTGAAGCAGACTCTTGTGCCAGCTGGAACATCAGGAATAACTACACTAGTATTAAGAGATACTGTGTGACCATTAAACATCTGCTCATTGCTAACAATAGAAAACTCGCCCTTGTTATTACTGTTCTTTGTGTCATAAGTAGCAGTTTCCCAAGCGCCTCCCCCATTTTCTATCCGCATAGCTATTTTCCATGTTGGATTACCAACCGTAGTGGCGTAATTTCTATCACCAGCATTCATTGTTTCAGAGTTGTTCCTTGGCTTAATGATGTAACTATAATCTACTGGAAAAGTCTCACCAGCATATAGGATAGCATCATCTTCCGTCGTAATCTCTGTATCTGTCTCATAGTTATATGGTACTATAGCAGAAGCCGTTTTTTGGTTCTTGCCTGTAGTAACATCAGCAACACTGCGTGAGCCGCTTAAGCTAAAGTTCACTTGTGTAGGAGTAGAATTAGTACTAGCGTTACTATTTGTAGTGACGATCTCGTCAAGACTTTTACCTACTTCCACAAAAGACACTGCATGG
>JAZQBP010000012.1:0-4562 GCA_045545815.1 Candidatus Nanosyncoccus sp.
TTAGATGATGTAGGAGTAGTAGAAGGATTACTAGCATTATAGTAATATCCCCATGTATTAGTAGAATTAGCTAGAGTAGTAGTACCATCTGCTGGAGTAAAGTATTTACCTGATTCATTCTTAGAGGCATCACCACCTTGATATAAGTTATTGTCATTTACTGAAGTATTGATAGTAAAGTTATAACCAGATCTACATGTAGTAGCTACATTGATACTATCGCTACTGATCACTGCTCCACCTGCACCTGGTGCATTGATGCTTTGAGCGCCGGAAGAAGTGAGGGAGAGGGTGTGGGAAGCGGCAGAGGCTGTACCAGAGAAAGCAACGCCAGCCACGCACATCAAAATAAGCGAGGTGACGGTGCTGACAAAAGAAGGGTTAGAATTGCCAGCACCGTAACTCCGCTTATTAATGTGGTTTAATCTCTTACTCATATATGACTCTTTTAATAGCGCGATACTAAAAAGGCGCCACTAGGTGGAACGCATGGACTACTAGTCATCGGATTCGCAGAGCACGCCCTAATGACGCCTAACTTCCCTACGAACCGCTAGTCTATAAAAATACCGACTTAACTGTTAATCCATACGCTCCACTTACTATTATAGGGATTTTTATTTAAAAATCAAGCCTATTTTATCTGAGGTGGACGTAATTTATTTGTGGCGCAATACTATTGATAACCTATAAACTAATCGCAGGGTTGGTCGCCTAGCGATATATTTGGCGGAGACAGGCAATCAAATGATAGGATGGGATGCCCCATGCTAAATGCGATGGCTGTGGCTGATATAGTAAGTGACGGATAGATTGTGTTGAGCAATAAATACACTATTGTCGATATAAAAGATATTAATAGCAGTCCCTTAATACTGAGCGCATCAAAAAACGTGATAGGGCTTGTACTATAAGTATTTATTCGCCCCATGATGTTATAAGCTATCTTGTCCCATAATTTAGGATTAAAAAGCACCTGTCTCACCTTGGCCTCTCAGATTTACTGTGCTAACTGATCAAATTCTTCCATGGAGGAGATGAGGACTTCACGAGGTTTGTTGCCGTTTTGTGGGCCAATAACACCAATTTCTTCAAGCCAGATGGCGAGACCTGCGACGAAACCGTGGCCTTTGCCGAGCCAAGTCTGGAGGGATGCGGTGCTAAATTTACCTTGTTTTAATGTAATTTCAATAGCTTTTCTGACTATAGGATCGTTTGGATCGTAGCGACGGCCAAGGTCACTGGCGCCGCCGCCACCTGACATGCCTTTAATGGCGACCTGTTGGGCGATGACTTCATCATTGTATTCGGGTGGTCGCTGAGAGCGGAGAAAATCTGTGACTTTGGCGATATCCTCGTCGGAAGCCCAGGCACCCTGAATACGGCGAGGCTTACCCATCATTTCTGTAGTGAGGAGGAGCATGTCGCCCTTACCGAGAAGTTTCTCGGCACCACCTTGATCAAGCATGATGCGAGAGTCCATTTGCGAGCCTACCGCAAAAGCGATACGACCAGGGATATTAGCTTTAATGAGACCAGTGATAACTTTGACTTCTGGACGCTGAGTGGCAAGCACAAGATGAATACCAGCGGCACGACCTTTCTGGGCGATGCGGACAATAAGCATTTCCAGGTCTTTGCCTGCCATCATCATGAGGTCGGCCATCTCATCGATAATAATCACGATATATGGCATTTTGTTAGGCTTGTCTGTGTCTTGATCTGAGGCAGTCTTGGCTATCTTGGCGTTGTAATCGGCGATATTTTTGACTTTTTCTTCAGCCATTAATGTGTAGCGACGCTCCATTTCGCCGACAGACCATTTCATGGCGGAGAGAGCCTTGTCGGTCTGAGTAATGATAGGAGTTAGGAGATGCGGAATGTCTTGGTATTGAGCCATCTCAACTTGCTTAGGGTCGACGATGATGAGTTTCATATCGGACGGTGCATTACGATATAATAATGAACTAATCAAAGTATTTGTCATGACTGACTTACCTGAACCGGTGGTACCAGCGATCAAGAGGTGAGGCATTTTGGCGAGATTGGCGATAACCGCATGGCCGGAGATATCCTTCCCTACTGCAAAGGCAAGTGGATCGGATGATTTCTTCCATTCAGAAGATTCGAGCACGCCACGCATACGGACGTCGGCCGAGCGAGCATTTGGAATCTCGACGCCAACGCTTCTAGTGCCCGGAATGGGGGCTTCGATACGAATTTTATCGACGGCGAGATTTAGGGCAAGCTCTTTGTCGCGAGCAAGAATTTTACTCAGGTTGACGCCTGCAGGTGGCTTCATGGTATACTGCGTGACACGTGGGCCAACGTTGGCTCCTTCCATTTCGACATCAATACCAAATTCAGCCAGTGTAGATTTGATGATATAGGCGTTTTGCTGGATATTGCCGGCGTCAGCTGGAGATTGCTTCTTTTCTAGCAAATCGACAGATGGCATCTTCCAGTTGGGATCAGAGACTGCGACAAGAGCAGAAGGCTCTTTGGCGGGCTCTGTGGCTTTTGGTTCTGGCTTCTTGATGGCTGACTTATGTAGAAGGCTTGGAGTCTTGGCATTAGCAGTGTCGGTAGCGCCTAAGCCAGAGTTTACCTTAATCTCAAGGCTACCGAGTTTCTTCTTTTTGGGCTCATCGTCGCCAGCTGTTCCCTTTTCGTGACGGGCGAGATTTTTGGTGCCCTTGAAGAAAGTGACAGGTGATAATTGTAAAATGAAAAGTGCAGTAATAAAAATCAATACAATATAGATAAAGATAACGACGGTCTGACTGAGGACATTAAGCATGAGAGAATTCAGCCAGTCACCGACGAGGCCACCATTCTTGAAAATGGCGGCGATGCCAGAAAGCCAGATAATCATGAGAATAGATGCAATATAAACTGGAATGGCAACACGATTATCCTCGGCGCGAAAAATCTTGATCGCGAGATAAACTAGTAGTGCTGGAATAAAATAAGTACCAAAACCAAGAGCACTTAAGATAAATTTGTGTACATTGTTAAGAACGGTGCCGCCTTGGCCAAACCAAGTTGCTACAAAGAATAATGCTAGAGCGATCATCACAACTGCAGCAATCTGCCTCCAGAAACCGCCTGGAAGCTCATGTTCGACTGGAGCTTCTTTAGCTGTACGCTTGGTCGGGCGTTTTTTGGTAGTTGTGCGTTTTCGTTTCTTTGCGGGCATATGTTTATTATAGCACACTTTGGGGAAAACCTCAAGCGTTATAGATCCGTACAGAGGTGCTGTGGAGATAATACGGTATTCTTGACTTTTATACTATCGTATGTTATAATATAAGTATTGATTGTGTTCCCGAGTGCCATAGAAAGGGGGTTTATGATGGGAAAATGCAATGAAAGAACATTACAAATGAGGGCCCATTTTATGGAGCTTCATCGAAAAGGTTTGACTATACCGCAGATTGCGAAGAAGTATAATCTTTCTACGCCAACAGTATATGCAAACTTGCAAGCAATAGCCGATCAGGCTGGTGTATCAAGGGAATCTTTGTTAGAAAGGCCGCATGCCGAACATGCATCTTTCGTTCGAAAAGATACCAGGCTACAACCTGTAGATATGGAAAGATTCAACCACCACTACGAAACCGCAATGGCAGAGATTGCTGCTATGCGTAAAGTTATCGCTGAACTAAGAATCGATTAGGAATTAGGAGGAAGTCATGGAACTAAAGGTAGATCGAAAAGCAATAAAGAATGGACTAAAGGGCGGCTATGGATTCTCTGATTTCGAGGAGAAATTTGGAATTCAAAGGGAGGATCTCGAGAAGACGATTCATTATCTTTACAATCGTAATAGCGATACTGCGGAGGAAATGATCCGTGAGATAGCAAAAAACGAGAAGAAAAGAGCGAAAGTCGCATCTAAAAAGCCGGTAACCGAGTACAAGGGTGTGCCGATCGAGGAATTCAAAGATATGTCTTTGGAGGAATTTGTGGCGCTGGATAGTAATGCTGACAACTGCAATGCAGTCGCTAGCAATGATGCAAAAGTCGTAATCCCACGTAGCAAAGAGATTCTTCTGGTGGAAGAGGATATCGCTAATTTAAGCGATGAGCTGATGAAGGCCGAGTCCGAGACAAACCGCTGGGTTGAAAAATACCGGTACCATGATGGCGAACTGAGAGAGCTTGATGAAAAGCTCGGTAAGTTAGAAGCCGACATGAGGAAGGTCAAAGAGAAATTTGACTCGGTAGTAGGGATTGCCAGAGAGGTTCGCGAAAAGGTGGATCAAGCCAGAGAAAACCAACGTAAACTACAGGCGGCGATCGACGAGAAGCGCCAAAAGCTAGCTGAGCTGAAGCGGATCTCTATCTGTGTATACGATGATGGAGTGATCGCACCGTTAGAAGATGGTACTTCTGTCGCGGTTGACGACACAGGTGCAGATGAGATATGTACTGTGCTGTTCTCTGCTGTTGAGTGTCAAGAACTCCGAATGAAGGATGTGCGAACACTGGCAAGGCTGATTGCTATTGTCAGAAATAGCCCGCTGGATTTCGAGGTGATCTGCGACAATACAGAGCTC
>JAZQBP010000013.1:0-20060 GCA_045545815.1 Candidatus Nanosyncoccus sp.
CCGCCAGATTGGTGTTTTCTCCGAGTGAAGCGCGTCTTGGGACGAGCGAACGAGGAAAAACGTCGAGATGGCGGATTTTAACGCAAATAATTAAGCCTTCTTCTTAAGAGTCAAGAACCCATTGCGCGGATTCTCAACCACTACACGATCCTCTGGTAGGTCACAAGGAGTACCTTTGCCACCATTCTCTTCCTTAGTAAAGAAATAAATAGTCTGCGGTTTGCCACCACGAAGAGTCACCTCAGATTTGTGTAGATAGTATTTCACACCTTTGCCGTTGGTATGTTCGTAAGCCATGTAGCTTTCCTCCTTAAGTTAATATATTCTTATCTTATGACCTGAGACATAAATTGTCAAGAGGTTTTTTGAAAATCAAACAAACAATAAAGCTAGTCTCAAGATCACCCAGACTATACCTCTCACGATCACGATAATCGCAACGATTACCGTAATCAGAATCATCACCCCAGACAGATTAAACACAAAGATTGGCGATGCATAATTCTTTCGGTAAAGCTCCGTAGAAGGTAGGCTCGCCGCAATGTCACTCGTCAACTCATCCGCCGCCGGATATTTCTGTATCTCCGTCATCATACAATTAATATAATTAGCATCATCCCAATTCCATCCATTGGCGATAGCCTGTGGGCGACACACATCTGAAGCCATCTGATACACATTTCCGTTCGGGTTCGTGTCATTTGCCATGTTCTTCTCGGCCTCCTCCAGTGCGCGATTCGCTGCCCTAATATAAGTGTGCTCCAGATAAAACGGCCCCGTCCCAAACATCACCTTCTGCGTACCATTATCATCCATTACATTAATTACGATATTATTAAACACAAAATCTTTTAATTCATCCAAGGCTTTAACTACTGCTTCATCATCCTCAGAGGCATCTGCCGAAATTACTGCATCTCTTAATTCCGTCATCCTAATGTGATCAAGTCTAAGCAAAGTCGCATCAACAAACAAAAGTACCACTAGCACGATCAATAATTGCCAGGTCTTCAACTTGTGGATTTTAACTCGCCCACGCTTTTTCATATACCTCTATTATATCATTTTTATGCTTGCACGTTTCAAAATACTTTGCTAGAATATCCCAATATGCGTATCAAACGATCTAAATCAGTCAAACACAAAAACACTAAAATCGCTCCTGCCGAATGGCAAAAGTTTATTGAGATTTAGCATTAGCAATTCTCTTTAATAGCTTCACAAAATCATCACCTGTCTGAGCTTCATCCCAGGTGATAGTTTCGCCATTCACAGTCACACTACCAGCTTCGCTCCACTTGATCGGCTGTCCTTCCACGTAGAAAGCAGGCGTGCTGTCTACATTAACTCTGCGACCAACCCCCATATCAAAGCTGATCTTTTTTGAGACGGCTTCACTGGCCATATCTTCACGAAACTTATCCATATCCCCCTTGCCATCACTAACCTCTTCAAAATACTGTTCAAATATTCCCGAGCGTTCTGTCGCCGAAGCACCTTCCCATTCTTCCTGACTAGCAAATAATTTATCCGCATAAGGTTTCCAGTAGCCTTGGATCCCTGCCGCCTCAGCCGCCGATGCCGCCGCCGTACCGTTCTTATGATACGAAAGCAAGAAACTTCGATACACCACAGCCAATTTACCATCAGATTCTTCGATCGCCTTATTCACTCGCGGGTTAATCGACGCACACCCAGGACACTGATAATCAGCATACTCAAATACCAACACTTGTGCATCCTTATTACCCTTCACATGATCACCTATCCCACCATTATCTTTATCCGCTTCGATCACTGAAAAGAAATTATACTTGCTAAAATCTGTCGCTTTGTTATTTCCATCAATCACCATCCATGCCGCAATCCCGATCAAAGCCACCACTACTACGATAGCCACAGCAGACGCCACAGAAAAACCTTTCATTCTTTTCATCAAATAACTCCCTTTAATAAAATAATGTTATAATGATTATATCATGTTCGACAACATAATGCGAAAAATCGTCCGTTGGCTTGATCCCAAGCTTGAAAAATACCGCGTGCACAAACCAACCCCCAAGCCAACCAAATACACCCCGAGCACTCTTCAAGACTTCATCAGCCTTTTGCAACGTACTCCACGCAGTATTATATCAGATCAAGACCGTGACCGTATTGCTGCTATCATGAGCTTCGACGAACGTACCGTAGGCGAGCTAATGGTGCCAAAATCTCGCATGGTCTTCGTCAACGCCAAAGACATCCTCGGCCCCCTCACACTAGACAAACTCTACAAATCCGGCTTCACCAACTTCCCCGTCGTCGACAACCACGACAAGGTTAAGGGCGTCATCCATACCGAAGCCCTCAATGCCCTAGAGATCAAAAAAACCGACCGCGCCGAAAAATACATGGATCGACATGTCAATCACCTCCACACCACCGATTCACTTAGTCTCGCCATAAAAGAAATCGAGCGCACCAACAGCTATTATTTCCTCGTCCTCGATTCCAGCGATTCACTCGCCGGCTTCTTCACTATCCAGATGCTACTAGATTATCTACTTAATTGATCATATCAGAGAGATTTCTTGCACTCTATGGTATAATAATACCTATGAGAGTTTTAGCAAATCAATTACATAAATTTTTGGGTCAAAAAGTAACAGTCGCAGGCTGGGTTAATTCTCGTCGTGATCACGGCGGCCTCATCTTCATCGATCTTCGCGACCATACCGATATCATCCAATTAGTTGTTACCCCTGACACAAAGGATTCTTTCAAGCTCGCCGAATCTGTCCGCGATGAATTCGTCCTTTCTGCCACAGGCACCATGCGTGAGCGCGCCAAAGATCTGATCAATCCCAACATCAACACTGGCAAGATTGAACTCGTAGTGGAAAAACTAACCCTACTCAACAAGTCCCTCACTCCACCAGTCAACACTCACGACGATGGTGATGAATCTAGTGAAGAACTAAGACTCAAATACCGCTATCTTGACCTTCGCCGTCCTACTATGCAAAACATCCTCAAACGTCGCTCAGAATTCTATCGTTTTATTCGTAATTATATGTATGACCACGACTTTACCGAAGTCACCACGCCAATCCTCGCAAACTCTTCTCCAGAAGGCGCTCGTGACTTTCTGGTACCATCACGCCTACATCCAGGCAAATTCTACGCCCTACCTCAAGCACCACAGCAGTTCAAGCAGCTTCTCATGGTCGGTGGTGTTAATAGATACTTCCAGATCGCTCCATGTTTCCGTGACGAAGACCCACGTGCCGACCGATTATATGGTGATTTCTATCAGCTAGATCTCGAGATGTCTTTCACCGACGACGGTGAGACCGTCCGCCAAGAGATCGAACCGCTCTTCCTCTCCCTTGCTACCGATTTCGGCAAAAAGAAACTTGTCTTAAGATCTGAGCCAGCCAAACAATTTCTTACTAAAGGTTCCAAAGTTCCTCGCCTGCCTTACGATTTTGCCATGAATACTTATGGTGTCGACAAACCAGACCTACGCTACGGCATGGAGCTCATTGATCTGACCAGCGTTTTCAAAGACACCGATTTTAAAGTCTTCAAACAACCATCTGTCAAAGCCCTCTGCGTCAAGGGCGCCGCTTCTCTCACTCGCCGTGAGATTGATGACTTCACCGATAAAGCTAGAAAACTTGGCGCCGGCGGCCTTGCCTACATACTATATACCGCTGAAGGTCCCAAATCTCCAATCCTCAAGTTCATGTCTGAAAAGGAGATTAACTCTGTTACCAAACTTACCGATGCCAAAGAAGGTGACGCTGTCTTCTTCGGCGCAGATGAGAACGATAAAGTCAACAAAGTCCTCGGTCAACTCCGTATCGCTTTTGCTGATCATTTTGGTCTCAAGAACAAAGACGAAGTCGCTTACTGCTGGGTCGTCGATTTTCCATTCTACGAATGGGACGACAAGAACAACAAACTCGATTTCGGTCACAACCCATTCTCTATGCCAAAGGGTGGTCTTAAGGCTCTCGAAGCTGCCGAGACCGATGCAGATAAACTCGCACTTGTTGCCGACCAATACGATATGGTCATGAATGGCTACGAAGTCTGTTCTGGCGCCGTACGTAACTACAATCCAGAGATTATGTACAAAGTCTTCAATATCCTTGGCTACAACAATGAATACGTCGAAGCTCGTTTTGGCGGCATGCTCTCGGCCTTCAAATACGGTGCTCCACCACACGCCGGTTGTGCTCCAGGCCTTGATCGTATCTTCATGGTCCTCGAATCAGTCGACAATATCCGTGACATCGTCGCCTTCCCGAAGAATGGTTCCGGTATCGATCTCATGATGAATTCCCCGTCCGAAGTCGATCAGATCCAGCTTGATGAATCTCATCTCGCTATTGTTGAGTCAGACGAAGACTAATCTTGTCTAAACATAAGCTTTTGAATTTTCCCCTAAACAGGTGTATAATATATGCCGTAATAAAATATTATGGGAAATTTCGTAGTCAAACACCGTAAACTAATCCTTATTTTGACGGCTATCCTACTTATTCCAGCCATCATTGGCTTTTTGAACACCCGAATCAACTACGATATGCTTAACTACTTACCTAGTAGTATGGACACTGTCAAAGGTCAGCAAGCCCTTCTAGATGAATTTGGCAAAGGTGGTTTTTCCATGGTCATCACTGAAGGGTTAGATGACCATGCCATTTATGAGCTCGAGCAAGAGATCAAGCAAGTCGACCATGTCGATACCGCACTCAGTCTCGGCACCCTCGAATCAGCCAATCTTCCCGCCGAGATCGTCCCAGATAATATCTACAACACTTTTCATAAAAACAACGAATCAATCATTGCAGTATTCTTCGATACCTCCTCATCCGCCGACGAAACCATCACCGCTATCAAAGAGATCCGCGATATTGTTGATGGAAAAGCCTCTGTGTCAGGCATGTCTGCCTTCGTTGCCGACCTTAGAAACCTAAGCCAAAGCGAACAAGGAAACTACATTATTATCGCCGTTGCTCTTGCTCTCATCGTCATGATTGCGTTACTAGATAACTGGCTCGCTCCAATCCTCTTTCTCCTTAGTATTGGAGTTATGGTCATCTACAATCTCGGCACTAATATCTTTCTCGGCGAGATCTCCTATCTCACCAAAGCCCTCTCCGCCATTCTCCAGCTCGCCGTCACCATGGATTATTCCATCTTCCTTTACCATTCATACCGCGAAGAGTTAGAATCCGGCAAATCAACCGACTCCGCCATGGCTACCGCCATTAAAGCCACCCTCAGCTCTGTTGTCGGTTCATCCGCCACTACAGTTGCAGGCTTCATCGCACTTTGCTTCATGACATTCACTCTCGGTCTCGACCTCGGGCTCGTCATGGCTAAAGGTGTTGTCCTTGGCGTCATCGGCTCCATCACCGTACTCCCAGCACTCATCCTCGCTCTCGACAAACCGCTCCGCAAACTCGACCACAAATCCCTTCTTCCAGATTTTGATAAAACAGGAAAACTTATCATCAATATCTTCCCTATCTTCATTATCGCTTTCGTAGCCATCATCCCACCCTTCCTCTACGGCTACCAACAGACCAACGCCAACGTCTATTACACAGTCAGCGATTCCCTTCCTCAAGACATGGAATTCGCTATTGCCAATCGCAAACTCAGTGAAAACTTCGGCCTATCCAACGTACACATGATCCTTACTGATTCTCATCTATCTCAAGACAAAGTAATCAACATGACCAACCAGGTCAAAAACACCCCAGGCATCAAATCTGTCCTGTCGCTCGAATCCGCTCTTGGCGATGAGATACCAGCCGAAGCTCTACCCGACTCAGTCGCCAATCTCACCAAATCCGATCAGCACGAATTAATCCTCGCCATCTCCGAATACAAGACTTCTACCAACGAAATGGCTACCCAGATCGACAATCTCAATCAGATTATTAAATCCTATGACGAAAATGCTTACCTGATTGGCGAAGCCAGCCTCACTAATGACATGATCAGACTCACCTCAGTAGACTTCCAGGTAGTTAATACTGTCTCCATCATCGCAATCTTCATCATTATCGCCATCGTCACAAACAGTATCTCCCTTCCATTCATCCTCATCGCTGTCATCGAATCCGCCATTTTCATCAACCTAGGCCTCCCATTCTACACTGGCACTAGACTTTCATTCATCACACCAATCTGTATCAGTACCATCCAACTTGGCGCCACCGTTGACTACGCCATCCTACTCACTACTCGCTACAAACGCGAGCGGCTAAACGGCCGCAATAGCAAAAAAGCCGCCTTCATCGCCACCAAGACTTCCCTACCTTCCATCATCGTCTCCGGCGCCGTCTTGTTCGCTGCTACGATCGGTGTAGCCATCTACTCTCAAGCCGATATGATCTCTTCCATGTGTATGTTGATGGCAAGAGGAGCCATCATCAGCATCATCCTAGTCCCCACCATCCTACCGTCTCTCCTCATCCTTACCGACCCTTTGATTATCCGTACCACACTTAAGATGAAAAAACTAACGAAAGGAACTAACAAATGAAAAAATCTATCATTTATTCTCTAGCAGTCAGCTCGCTCGTTGTCAGCACTATTTTCACAGTCGCCGTCAGCCAAGCCATCACTGTGGCCCCACCCGATGACACTCACTCTGAGGTTTATATCTCAGACCTCGCTCCTGCTCCGACTTTCACCAGCAAAGACGAATCTGTCTACATCATCACCGATTCTACTGGCACCCCTACCAAGTCATTCATCGGCAGTGCCATTAATACTTCCACCGCTAAATTCCCGGTCGATATGAAGATTAAATACGAATTAGACAATACAGAGATTACCGCTGATGAACTTATTGGCAAATCAGGCCACGTCAAACTTACTTACTCCTTCACCGCCACTTCTGCATACCAAGATAAGTTGATTCCTTTTCTCACCATTACCGGTCTCGATTTCGATACCCACAAATTCTCAAATATCAAGATTGACAACGGCAAACTAATCAAGGAATCTGCAGATAGTATCATTCTTGCCGGCTACACCATGCCTGGTCTCAACCAGGATCTAGGTACAGACTTTCTACCAGACAGTTTCACAGTCGAAGCAAATGTTAAAGATTTCGCTATGAAAGACACTTACACTTTCGCCACCAACGAATTCTTTTCTGACATCGATGTCGACAAATTAAATTCAGTCAACGACCTCATCAACTCGGTCAACAAATTATCCGACGCCCTCGATCAACTCATCGACGGCTCTACCAAATTAAGCGATGGTCTAGATTCCGCCCTCTCCGGTGCCAAACAACTCCAAACCGGCATCAATCAAGTCAATACTGGTGCTCATGAGCTTGCCGGTGGCGCTGGCCAAGTCAATGCTGGCGCTCATGAGCTTGCTAGTGGTGCCAGTCAATTATCTAGCGGCCTAGACCAAGTCGTAGATGTCAACAATCAGATCATGTCTAAAGTAACACCTATTACTAATAACATTGACACCGTAATAGCCGAACTAAAAACCGAGATAGCTACCATTTCTGAAACCGATCCAGAACTAGCCGCCGAACTCACCAAGCTTCTTACCAAACTCACAAATTATTACACTGAAGCCAATACCGCCGTTAACCAGTATGTTAGCGGCATCCAATCTCTAGCAGACGGCGCCAAAGCACTCTCCGCTGGTGCAAACCAACTTACTGCCGGTACCGACGCTCTAGCCACGGGTGCCAATCAACTAGCTACTGGTACTGAGCAACTCAGCACCGGCACCAACACCCTCGTCGACGGTCTTAGCCAACTTGGCTCAGGCTCTCACACTCTAACAAATGGTCTTTCAACTTTCAAAGCACAGGGCATAGATCGTCTCGTCAATTTCGCCAATCACGACTTAGATAATTTCCTACGTAACCTCCGTGCTACAGTCTCCGCTGCCAAAAGCTACACCCACTACACCACCCCTACTTCTACATCTGTCAAATTCATCTTCAAGACCCCGTCCGTTGAATAGCATAATATCAGTTACCTTGACCGCGCCCCTGTTTTCATGCTATAATTTAGCTAATGGGGCCGTCGTTCAACGGATAGGACATATCCCCTCTAAGGATACAATGCTGGTTCGATTCCAGCCGGCCTCGCCAAAAATAGACCGTCAGGTCTAATTTTTGTGAGGCTGGATGGATCCCCCTTCCAGCCGGCCTCGCCAAGCGTTCAAAAAAGCCCCTTTCGGGGGCTCTTTTTATTCTTCAGGTTTACGTAATTTGTAATAGATCGATGGAGCAAATCGTATTGGTGCCAAAGCCTTCTGCGCTTTATCTTCCATCTTTACAAGATTCCTTGTACCAAATACTTTTTTAAGTCCCTTGCTACGGAAGTTCGATACCGATAGCACTCGCTCACAACTAAATCCAGTCTTCTCAAAAATCTCCTCTACATACTTAGGATGATAATTATAAAACCCATCTTTTGAGATTTCTTTATAATTCGCTACCTTATGATCAAATGGATTTACCTTACTTCGCCCTGTTACAAATCGTGCCATTTTCGGCAAAGTTCGCTTATTGGCAACTTCTATTACAGCCACACCGCCAGGTTTCAACACGCGGTATAACTCTGCCATTGCCTTGTCAAGATGCTTCAGGTGATGCGTCACTCTCACCATCATCAATCCATCCAATTCCTCATCTTTAAAAGGTAACTTATAGATATCACCAGCTCGTGTCTCAATCTTATCACCGTAAATCTCTTTTGCTTGTTTCAGCTCTGTCTTAGAATAATCAAACAAAATCACCTTATGTGCACGCTTCAAATATTCATTTGCAAGACGTCCATACCCCCCACCAATATCCGCAAAACAAGCCATCCTTTTTGGCAATAATTTTCGGATCGCCATTCTATCCGCTTGATCTTCATATTCTCGGTCAGCATTTTCCCAGAATTCTTTTTTGTAGTCGTAACCATTATAGTCAGAAATAACTTTTTCACTCATAAGGATTATTATACCATATCTCTTTATATTACGCGAGAGACTTCCTCCAAAGTAGTTTCGCCTTTCAAAGCCGCCAAGACTCCCTTCTGTTCCAAAGTCAACATCCCGCCATCCTTTGCTGTTTTTTCAATCGCCTTCGTATTAATATCAGTCACGTCACCCCTTACAAATGCCTGAATGTCATCGCTTACCACTAGTTGCTCCATGATCACCGTTCGCCCATCATACCCAAAAGGATGTTCTTCTGTTTTCACTGGATCATACAAAGTAATATCATCTAGATTCACCCCTGCAAGCTTCTCTTGTGAAGCACCCTCCATCACTCCACGGATATATTTCGCCTCAGCTTCCGACGCTTTACGTGACTTTTTCGAATCGGCCAATTTTCTCACCAACCTCTGCGCCACCACCAAACGAATCGAACTAGCAAAGATCGGATTAACCCCGATCAAATCAATCATCCTTGAAAATGCTGCCGAAGTAGAATTCGCATGGAAGGAGGAAAGCACTAAATGCCCCGTAATCGAAGCTTGAATCGCCGTCTTTGCTGTATCCGCATCACGAATCTCACCCACCATCACCACATCTGGGTCAAGACGGAGCACCGAGCGCAAACCTTCCGCAAATGACCCCCCATCATTAGTATGGATCGGAATCTGCGAAATACCTGTAATCCCATATTCAATCGGATCCTCAAGCGTGATAATCTTTCGGTCTGTAGTATTAAGTGCATTCAACATCGAATACAAAGTCGTCGACTTACCAGAACCAGTCGGACCCACCATTAATACCAACCCTCTAGGATGTGAGATTACTTCATTAATCTCCGCACGCTCCTCATCAGATAAGCCCAAAAGATCCAAATTCAGTAGCGACTCGTCAAAGTTAAATAGACGCAATACCGCATCCTGTCCATACATCGTCGGAATAGTCTCCACACGAATATTCAATAAATGCGTCGTGCCACCACGCGTAATATCCTTTTGCATATGACCAGACTGCGGCTTATTTGACGCCATCGAGACATTTGCACGCGAAGACAATTCACCCATAAATATTCGGTACCTGTCACGATCGATATTTGCCACCGGATGCAAGATACCATCTACACGCATCCTGATCCGGATTTCATTCCGCAAATTTTCAATATGAATATCACTTGCGTTAAGCTTATCCGCCTGATCAATCAAGAAATCAAACACCTTCTCAGTCGAGACCGTCGCTAGCGTCTGCGATACCGATGCGATCGTCTCCGAATCACCTTCACCAGCGATCTTAATATCATCGTAATGCACTTCACGCGGCGGATCGTATCGCAACATAAACACTCGATATGCCGAGTTAGAGATCAAGAAGAAGTCAACTCTTTCGCCTTCATCAGTATATTCCTTACGCATCTTTTCAATCACGCTTCGCGGCGTCTGACTCGTCACCATAAACTGATAATGCTCTTCCCCTCCACCACGTTGTAAAGGAATTATGAAGTTTTGATGCATATCCTCCACCGGCAACAGATCTTGTGTCAAAGCAATTTCATTCTCAAAATCTCTCGTATCTAGATACGGCAAACCCAAAATCCTGGCCCGCCCCATCGTCGCCTGTTCTTCATTATCACGTCGCTTCCGTTGCAGTTCTTCTTCATTCATATCTACATTATACCACAAGCATTATGATATAATTAAAACATCTAATAAAATGTTTAATCAGCGAGTGTTATAATAGATTTATGGCGATAATAGAAATGATAACTTGGTGGTACGCACATGGTTGGAATACTTTCATCCACAAGTTACAAGATTCCCTCTCCAACACCGTCGATTTTTTCTCCATGAGCTCACTAATTCGCACCCTCTTTAAACCATACCGTCAAATTTCCGCCGAGACTGCCGGCGCCAATTCCTCTCTCGACCTCAAATTCCACATGTTTATCGATCGACTGGTCTCGCGCATCATCGGATTCTTCTCACGCTTAGTCTTGTTAATCACCGGTACGGTTATCATCCTCGCAAGCAGTGCGTTTAGTCTTCTACTAATTCTTCTCTGGCCATTCATTCCACTTCTACCATTCGCGGGCATAATTATGACAGTGGCAGGAGTCACCATATGAACAATTCCTTCGATCCCAAAAACCCTCGTGTCAAAAAAGCGCACAAGAAGCATATTTTTCATAATACTCCATTTTTTGCGATCAACCTCGTCTTCTTTTTAATTCTTCTCGCCGGTGGTATTGCATTGATCGTTCTTCACATGCCTATCTGTTGGACATTGATCGGTTTTTCCATTGTGCCTCTCATGTTCTTCTATTGGGCCAAAAACGGCCTCGCCGATGTCCCCACTCTCAATACCACCAATTTCACCGATTTGATATCTGAAGACCTGTTGTTACTACTCAACGACAAAATGACACCCGCTAATCTCATCGAGATTCTACCCAAATCAAATAGTGCTTCCTTTCTCATGGCACGCTTTGGTCTACCGCCTAGTCTATTCCAGCAAGTCTCCCAATATCTCCCTGCTACCACGGAGCCAATTTACGACAAAGCCAAACAGATCCGCGAAAAGACCAATTCCGCCGAGATAACAGGAGCAGTCCTAGCAGTCGCCATCATTGAGAGCCTTCCAAATTTCGAACAACTGCTCAGTCAGCTCAAGCTCAATCCATCCGATCTCTACCAAGGTATTACTTGGTACAACTATCTAAATGGCATCATCGAGAGTGGCAAAAAACCTGTCCATTCCGGCGGCATCGCCCGCGATCTTGCTTTCGGTTTCACGCCTACTCTACAACAATTTGCCGTTAATCTCTCTTCTCGCTACGTAGGTTTTTCCAATAAAGTTCAACAGGCCGAAAACGCCGACATCCTCAAAAAGATCATCGACACTTTCACGCATGAGGGCCGCCAAAATATCGCCTTAGTTGGCGCCTACGGTTCTGGTCGCTCCACCATCGTAAATTCTTTTGCCGAGACTCTAATGAACGCCGATTCTAAAATTCCTAGCAATCTAAAATTCCGCCAGATTTATGCCCTCGATGCTCCCAGCCTCATCTCAGCCGCCAAAAATCAAGGCGAACTAGAATATCTCATGATCAAGATCATGAACGAGATCTATTCCGCCAAGAATATTATTCTTTGTCTCGACAACGCTCACCTCTTCTTTGAAGAAGGACCGGGCTCAGTCGATATCACCAATCTACTCGTTCCAATTTTAGAAGCTGGCCGCATTCGCATGATTCTCATCATGGACGATCAAAAATTCCTCGAAATATCAGCCAAAAATCCTATCTTGGCTAACTCCCTCAATAAAATTGTTGTTAATCCGTCCACCCACGAAGAAACTATCAAGATCCTCATGGATCAAGCTCCATTTATCGAGCACCAAAAGAACGTCATCTTTACTTATCAATCTCTTACTGAAGCATATCGCCTCAGCGAACAATACATCCACGACATCGAGATGCCAGGCAAAGCCAAGCTTCTACTCGAAGCATCAGCCAGTTACGCTAATAATAGACTAGTTACTGCCGAATCCGTCCAGACCGCCGTCGAAAAATCATACGGCGTCAAAGTTAAGGTTGCAGAAGACGATACCGACCGCGAAAAATTACTCAGTCTTGAAAATCTCATCCATCAACGCATGATTGACCAAGAAGAAGCCGTCTCCGCCGTTTCCAATGCCCTTCGCCGTGCCGCCGCTGGCGTCAAAAACCAAGGTCGCCCTATCGGCACATTCCTCTTTCTCGGTCCTACCGGTGTCGGTAAAACCGAGCTAGCCAAAGCTCTTTCCGAAGTCTACTTTGACGGCGAAGACAATATCATCCGACTCGATATGAACGAATTCGTCTCCGCTAACGATGTTAATCGTCTCATTCGCGATGGTGCTTCTGATGCTCTCAGTCTTACCGCCCAAGTCATGAAACAACCATTCTCGGTTATCCTGCTAGACGAAATCGAAAAAGCCCATCCATCTGTACTTACAACTCTACTTCAAGTACTTGACGAAGGTATCCTTCGTGATGAAAAAAACCGCGAAGTCAGCTTCCGTGATTCTATCATCATCGCCACCTCAAACGCTGGCGCCAACACCATCCGCGAGCAGATCACTGCTGGCCACAAGATTGAAGAATTCAAAGAACAGATCATCGACGAATTGATCAACCAAAACGAATTCAAGCCGGAATTCCTCAACCGTTTTGATGAGATTTGTCTCTTCAAGCCCCTCTCTAAAGACGACTTAGTCAAAGTCCTCGACCTCATTATCGCCTCCACCAATAAGACACTTGCTCCTCAAAAAATTACCGTTAGCCTTACACCAGGCGCCAAGCAAGTTCTCATTGACAAAGGCTACGACCCCAAGATGGGTGCCCGTCCTATGCGTCGCATCGTCCAAAAGACCGTCGAGAATTTCGTTGCCGCCGCCATTCTATCAGGCACTGCCACCCCTGGTTCTACACTCACTATCACTGAATCCGAAATAAACATTTCCTAAAAGTCATTTTTCCGCATAACCATCGCCATAAGTGCTATAATAGAATCATTAAGGAGGTTATATACAATGCAAAAATGTTTTGATGCCGAGAAATACCTAAAGATTCAGAAAAAGAAGATCAAAGAGCGCATCAAAATGTTCGACAAGCTCTACCTCGAATTTGGCGGCAAACTTATTGATGACCAACACGCCGCCCGCACTCTCCCAGGCTTTCTACCAGATCTCAAAATTAGATTACTCCAAGAGTTCAAAGACGACGCTGAGATCATTCTCTGTATCAACGCCAACGCCATCGAAAAATCCAAAATCCGTGCCGACCACATGATCTCTTACGAGACCGAGGTCATTCGCCTCATCGAATTCCTCCGCTCCAAAGGCCTCTATGTCAGCTCCGTAGTTATTACCCTTTTCGATGGTCAGAAAAAAGCCCAAGATTTCGCCAATCGCCTCAAGGACTACCACGTCAAGACCTACTTTCATACCTTCACCAAAGGCTATCCTACTGATGTTGACACCATCGTCTCCGACGAAGGTTACGGCGCAAACCCATTCATCAAAACCACTAAGCCTCTTGTTGTCGTTTCCGCCCCTGGTCCTTGCTCCGGTAAGTTAGCGACTAGTTTATCTCAGCTCTATCACGAAGGCAAACATGGCGTCAAAGCCGGCTACGCTAAATTCGAAACATTCCCCGTCTGGTCCCTGCCACTCAAACACCCAGTCAACATTGCCTACGAAGCCGCCACTGCCGATCTCGCCGACAAAAATATGATTGATTACTTCCACCTAGAAAAATACGGCGTCACCGCAGTCAATTACAATCGCGATCTCGAAACCTTTCCCGTCTTAAAGGAAATCTTAAAACGTATCACCGGCAAAGTCATCTACCATTCTCCCACCGATATGGGCGTCAATGTCATCGGTCAATGTATCACGGATGATAAAGCCGTTCGAAAAGCCGCTTCCGACGAAATTATCCGTCGCTACTACCGCGCCCTCGTTGATCTCAAAAAAGGTTCCGTCACACCAGATGTCCCAGAACGCATCAAACTCCTCATGAACGAATTGAACATCTCAGAACAAGACCGTCTCGTCGCCAGCAAAGCCGAAGACAAACGTATTTCCTCTGGTAATCTCCCCAGTGCTTGTCTCAAAGTCGGCAAAAGATACATCGCTGGACGAAAAACTGGCTACCTTTCTCCCATCTCTGCCACCTTCCTCAATGCACTTAAGATTATGGGGCGCATCCCTGACGAAGTTGATCTCATTGCTCCCAGCATCTTAGAGCCAATCCTTGAGATCAAAAACCGCACCTCTAATTTCAAAGAATCTTATCTTAAACTCGGCGAAGTCTTGATTGCTCTCTCCATCTGCTCCACCACCAACCCAGTCGTCAAGAAAGTCCTCGAAAATCTCGATAAGCTTCAAGGTGCCGAACTCCATTCCACTCACATGATTTCAGATGATGAAACCATCATACTAAGCAACCTCGGCATCAACGCCACCTCCGGCACTGAGATCGATATTAACTAACGCACAAAAACCCTAGAGCAAGCTCTAGGTTTTCATCGGCGACTGACAGGATGATAATCCTAGTCCTTTAGAGCCTCCAAATAAAAATGAGCAGAAACTAAGTTTCTTTGCATCCATCAGTCGATAAAAACCTTAGAGCAAGCTCTAGGTTTTCATCTCCTTCTGTCTGCAAGAAAAGCTTCGCTTTTCTGCTCATTTTTATTTGGCGGAAAGGACAGGATTCGAACCTGCGGACGTTTCCGTCTCTGGTTTTCAAGACCAGTGCCTTCAACCACTCGGCCACCTTTCCGCCTCTAATTATATCATAAAATCCCAAAATATGTTATAATTATCCCATGGCAAGAAAAATCAAACTGCGACCCATCTCAAAGCAGAATCGCAACAATAATCACAAGCACAGCGATAAGAGGAAACATCCTCGTCTCAAAAATGGTCGTTAATTCAAGATAAAATAACCCGCATCGCGGGCTTATTTTATTCTAGATTAGAATCCACTATTATATATACTTTATAATCTGGGTATTTGTTATTTACAAACTTTCGCATCTTTTTCACCTCCGCATCAGCAGCTTCCTCCTCGCCGTAATCAAACACCACATCAAACGATATCTCCTTATTCCCCTCATCCACATAAAATCCATGCACCTGTCGCACCTTTTTATTCTGCAATACTTCTTTTTCAATCGCTTCTTTGATCGATTTTGCTTTTCCGCTATCGTTTGAAGCATATACTCCTAGCGTCAAGATAATTCCGTATTTCTCATAAACCAACACTTCTATCTGTCGTGATAACTTATGGATTTCACGCGTTTTCATATCATCACCCAGCTCAATATGTGCACTCGCAATGATTTTATTTGGTCCATAGTTATGTAAAGCCATATCATAGACTCCGCGCACCTTTTTATTCTCCAAGATTGTCTCTCGCATTTTTTTCGCCAATTCATTATCCGTCCTCGCACCCAAAAGATCATTCACTCCATCACGCAAAATTTCCACCGCTGTCCTCACAATCATCACTGCAATCAAAAGACCAATGTAGCCTTCCAAACTAATATGCCAAATAAAACTGATCAATGCCCCAACTAGTACAGAAGTAGAAAGTGCCGCATCCGAAATAGCATCAACCCCACTCGCCACGAGACTACCCGAATTAAGCTCTTTTCCCTTTCGCTTTACATATCGTCCGAAGAAGAATTTTACCAGCACCGCTACTGCCACGATCATCAAAGAAACCACCGAGTAATCTGCCTCTTCCGGCGCAATAATCTTTTCGATCGATTCCTTAAGCGCCATCACACCAGCCGCAAGCACTATCATTGCCACGATTACCGCCGAGAAGTATTCAATCCTCCCATGCCCAAATGGATGTTTGGCGTCCGGTTTCTTCCCTGCCAATTTTACACCAATAATCGTCACGATTGATGACAGTGCATCAGTTAGGTTATTTACCGCATCAAGCACGATTGAGATTGAATTCGCAATCAAACCAACTGTTGCCTTAAATCCCACCAACACCAAGTTGACCAATATCCCATAGATACTGATTCGTACGATTTGTTTACTACGTTTTAGCTTATTCTGCATTTGTATAGACATTCGTTACATCATCAAGATCATCTACCGCTGCCAACAATTTCTCAAGCTTCTCAGCAGTTTCACCTTCTACCGGCACATATGATGTAGGCACATATTGTACTTCTGCAGAATTCACAGTAAATCCCGCATCCACCAATCCACCCCGCACCTTCATCAAATCAGATGCATCAGTGTAAATCACGGTACCTTCATCTTCGTCAACGACATCCTCTGCCCCCGCATCAAGCGCCGCCATCATTATTTCATCGCCTTTCTCAGCTGTCTCAATTACGCCCTTTCTCGCAAACTGAAACATCACCGAGCCACTCTCAGCCATTCGTCCACCGTTTTTATCCAACGTATGGCGCACCTCCGGCAAGGTACGGTTTTTATTATCAGTCGCCACCTCAATCACAATCCCCACTCCCCCAGGGCCATAAGCCTCGTATACTTCTTCGATCAAAGCTGCCGCCGACTTATCCGCCGCACGCGCAATCGCCCTCTCAATATTCGCCTTCGGCATATTCGCATGGCGTGCTTTTTCAAGCACCATCGCAAGACTAGGGTTCATCGCTGGATCGGTTCCACCTCGCGCCGCAATCGCAATCTGATTCCCAATCTTCGTAAATAGCGCTCCCCGTTTTGCATCTACCACCGCCTTCTGCCGCTTAGTCGTTGCCCACTTACTATGTCCAGACATATTTTTCTCCCAACAAAATTACTTTGATATTATTCCTTCCCTTAATTTTACCATTTTTCTCGCAAAAATAAAATAGACGCCTAGCTACCTAAGCGCCTATTATAGATTATTCTTCCGAAGACTTTTCGCTCTCCATTTTTGCTCTTTCTTCAGCCAACCTTTCTTGAACTTCTTTCTCCACTAAAGCCTTAATCTCATCTTGTGTCTTAGCTTCGTTCTTGACATTCTGAGATGCATTCACCGCATGGTCAATCTTATCTTTACGATTCGATCGCGAGATTACAGCTGCCGCAATCCATAACACTATAAATGCCAGGACTGCTAGTCCACACAGGGAAACAGCAGGACCATAATCATGCGTCAAATCACCATTAATAGACACGATCGTCATGAACGCCCATATGTAAGCCATACATATTAGTGCCGTAATCTTAAGCGGCTTAATTGGACCACCATTTTCTTCTATCTTCGAGACCAAAGCCCCAAACATAGATGCATACATCGCGCACGAGATAACAGAACCTATCTTACCGAAGATAGATAATCTTGTTCCAATCCCGAAAAAGACCTTATCATCATACATCTCAAATGCGCCCCATGTCATCAAAAGTTGCATCACAACCCATATTCCACACGTCGCCAAACTTATCAAAGCCAAAATCTGTGCCAACCTTCTACCTTTTTCAATACACCTAAAATCAAGTATCAACACAAAAAGCGCCACAGCCAACGTCAAGAATGTTGACTGAAAATTTTTCACAATCTCATTAGATTGCTGTGCCAATATTATGATTGCCCATAGCACTACTTCCGCAATCAAGATACCCACAAAGACCTTTAGACAAATCTCCCGTATCTTTTTAAATTTACTTAAGGTTTGATCATTAAATATGCTTTTCATATTTTCTATTATACCATAATCTCCTTAGCCAACCATACAACACAGCTGCACCAATCACCACATACATACCAAATACCCACCCGCGATACGGCTCAATCTCTACTAAAAACATCCTCTGCCCACCAAAAAAATCCACTACCATAATATGAAAATCCAATATCTTCGTAGCGCACCAAGCCACTAGAACTTCCACACCAACCAATCCACACACTGCACCAGTTAGAAACACCAATCCCATCGCCACAGGTAAAGTCGGCAGTATCAATAGATTCGCTACCACAGATATTAAAGACAAAGTCCCATAATAGTAAAGCACGATCGGCATCGTCATCAACGTCGCCGCTATTGTCGTAATCATCGTACTACCAATAAAACCCGGCTTCTTCTCGCCATAAAAGAACCTTGTCATCCTCGGTCCCAAGATCATAATCCCCGCATACGATGCAAATGACAACAACCAGCCAAGATTAATAATATGATTCGGCTCAATCATCAAAGTCACTGCCATTACTATCAATATCAGTCGCCACGGTGCGATTTTCCTACCACAATACCATGTCACCAAAGTCAGTAACGCCATCAATCCCGCACGCATAATTGACGGTGTCCACCCGACCATCGCCATAAAAAACACCACAAACACGCCAGCAAACAATATACCCGCAAATCTTGATAATCTCCCAAATATCTTTCTTGCCACCTCCACTAATATAGAAAGATGCGCCCCGCTCGCCACTACAATATGCACTAGTCCCACGACTCTTAACTTATCGCTAAATTCTTCCGTTAAGCCAGTTCTCATTCCTAATAAATAAGATAGTCCCAGGTCTACCTCAGGTGTAGTTACCAATCTTCTCACCCTTTCCGCAAACCAATTTCTTACTCCTACCACCCAGTTCCCCGGCTCCGCTCGCTCCCACTTTACCAACTTTGGACGAAACATGTATCCTGCATACGTTCCAAAACCATCAGACATCTTCCCTTTCACAACCAACCTATCATCTCTCACTAACCCTTCATTTTTCGAAAGAGTCAAAAACAATTTGCCATCTACGCCATGCTCGCTCTCATTACCAAATTTCAATTCCCCTAATTTTACTTTCGTCCCAGTTTCATCCGTTTCCGGATCACCCTCTATTGCCCCATTCACCACTACAGTCTCGCCAGACAACTGTCGCACATAATCCGCACCCACTAGTTCACTTGTAGCCCGCACGAACATCACCATCATCCCCACGACCACCATCACACCTACCAACATCGTCCTCGGCTTGATATACGCAAAGATAAATAATAGTAGCGCAACTAAACCCCACACAGGCGAAAGCAGATAATTTATTCGCATCATCATAAGTAACACTGCCCCCATTACGATACCCGCACAAACGCCCACCACAAGCCATGACCGATGTACTTCACTTAGCAGCCTTCCTGCCACGTTTCCTAATCTTCCTCGCATGCGCCTTGTCTAGCACGGGCAACCAAGATTTACAACCCTCACATCTCGCTAAAGGTTTATTTTAACTTCTTAAAATGTTATAATAATCTTGCGCACCGGTAGCATCATCATTCCCTACCGGCGCTCATCAAAATTTGAAATGATGCAGGCATCATTTTCAAATTAATACTCGCACCGGTAGCTCAGTGGATTAGAGCATCTGTCTTCGGAACAGAGGGTCGTGGGTTCGAGTCCCTCCCGGTGTACCAAATATATTTATTTGTAGCCCGAAACGGAAACCCTTTCCGGCCGGGCATACCAAGAAAAAATATGTCCCTTAGGGCTATATTTTTATTCATCACACCTCAAAATTATTTATTATCACTAATCATTCTCTTTTTAAATACAATAATTGACAATAATATAATTGCTATAAAATA
>JAZQBP010000014.1:0-35619 GCA_045545815.1 Candidatus Nanosyncoccus sp.
ACCCAATTTACACTCTTTTTTGTCATTTCTTTCGTAAATGAATAGTTTTTTCCTTCGTCCCCCACGACCTTATTGTTTTTAGCAGTAAGTAAGGCATTGTCAGCCGCCATCTCCGCCTTCTCTGGATTTTTATACCTGAAGACATAATCGTAAGAATAAAATGCTCCACCCACTGTATATTTTCTAGTAATTACATCGTGAGCAGGAACCTCTGTCATAGTTGGCTTCGTTGTTCTCTTTCCAACTTTAACCTTTATTTTTAAAGAATTACCGCCAGATGACGCTGTTATGTAAGCCGTCCCAATATCATTCGGGTAAACTACCCCCTTCTTGTTTACCCAAGCTATTCTACTATTACTCGATTTATAACTAATGTTACTCGCACCACTAACATCGAGTTTAAAAGGCTTCGCATCAATCTTTTTCTCATAAGAAGTCTTACCGGTAAGTTTTCCGCCACTAGTACTCGAAGATGAACCACCTGAAGAGCCACTCGATCTGGCCTCTCCACTCTCCTCTCTAATCCTAGCAACTTCGGCGTCCGTCAAAGTTTTGCAGGAAGCATTATTCATTTTACCACCAGGCAACAGCCACTGAATACCAACATAAAGTGTCGCATATATAGCTAAGCCAATTATAACTTGAAACAATCTTTTTCTTGCCCTGGTAGCTTGCCCCACATCACCCTTTGCCGTCAGATAGCTCACACCTACAATCGCTATACCTATTGCACCCAAAATCGCCACACCTGTAGATAGAATATCAGCAATCATATTAGTGATTAAAAATACGCCACAACCTTTGCCATCATCTTGAAGATTGCCAAAAAATGTTGTCTCAGTTACCCCATCAGCAGCATAAACAGACTGGCTAAAAACAACAAATAGACCCACTAAGCAAAGCGCAGCTAAACACTTCTTTATCACTCGCATATAATCTATTATAACATAAGCCAATTAAATATTAGAATGATAATGATATGAAATAAGTCGCCATTTAAGACAATTAAGATACTAAGTCGACGCCTAGTAAAACAGTCTACGTTTTGTGCAAATACTTCGATACCGCCAATCTAGCCGATACCCTGCCGATCAACACACCAGCAGCGATAAACGCCAAGAATACCAAGATCAACTGATTTGATTCCATTACCCCATTAATCGTATCTACATTAATTCCATAATTTGCCAGACGAGGCGACAAGAAGCTAAAACCAAAGTAAGAGATAACTCCGGCCACTACTCCAGCGATTACACCACAAATCTCTGCCTCAACTAAGAATGGCCCACGAATAAAACTTTTATCAGCACCGACCAATTTCATCATATAGATTTCCTCGCGTCTTGAGAAGATCGCCATGCGTATAGTTGAGAAGATGATCAAGATCGAGATTACAAGAAATACCGCTGCCAAGATAATACCGCCAGTCCTAGCCATACGTGCCCACGAAGTGATCGTACCAATCTCTGCTCGGTTCACATCATAAGTCGGAGCCATATTCTTATCAGTATTTGCGGTAAATAGCTCATCCTCGTCTACCATTTTCTTAATACTATCCAGATTATCTACATCGTATACCTTAATCCTCATCGTCGCCTGCATCTTGCCAATCATCATCTTCTCCATCTCATCGTCAAGAATATTCATGATATCATCACTGTCGGAATTCTCGCTTAGGAATTTTTGATACTCTACTTCCGACGTAGAAGTATCAACACTCTTTACATTGCTATCCGACTTCATCTTATCAGTCAATTCGCCCAACACTTCTTCAGACGTATTTGGCTTGAAATAAATCGTGATGTCAATCTTATCTTTCATCATTTCGGCTGTATTAGTCAAGATCACACTGGCTACGATTGTTACGAAAAGAATGATCAACGTAATAGACATCACCACTGTAGCAGCAGTAGAAAGCCAAATATTACGCCCAAAACCTTTCGCTCCGTATTTTGCAATACGCGCTCCCTCCCTAACTACATGTCTCTTGCGATTCTTCTGCATCGTCTTGAGATTCTTTTTAGAGACATTCTTGAGCTTTTTCTCTTTCGTAGATTTTTCTGCCTTAGCCATTATTGAATAATCCTCCTTTGTCGCAACGCATGACCTGGCGTCTGCACTCTACGCACCGGTTCCTTCGGAACAGGCTTTTCGTCTAGTTTATAAATACCATGATTCTTCTGATCGTTTACAATCCTCCCGCCCTTCAATGTAATCACCCGCTTCTGCAGAGTATTGACAATATTCTCATTATGTGTTGTAACTAGAATCGTTGTACCGAAGTCATTAATCTTTTTAAGCAGCGCAATAATCTCTTCTGTTGTTAATTTATCCAAATTAGCTGTAGGCTCATCAGCGATCAAGATCTTCGGCTGCCTTGCCACACTACGCGCAATTGAAACCCTCTGTTGCTGACCACCAGAGAGTTGATCCGGGAATTTCTTGGCCTGATCAGCCAAATCCACTAGTTCCAATACTTTAGGTACGGTCTTACGAATATCCTTACCACTCATACCTACAATCTCTAATGCAAAAGCTACGTTCTCGTACACAGTCCGGCGAGGCAAAAGCTTAAAGTCCTGAAAAACTACACCCAATCGTCTACGATATCCAGGTATGTGGCGCTTTTTCACATAATCAAGATCAATCCCTCCGATCACGATCTTACCAGAATCCGGATTCTCCTCCTTTGTAATCATCTTCATAAGAGTAGACTTACCAGCCCCTGATTTACCCACCAAAAATACAAATTCATTCGGCTCAATATGTAGCGAAACATTATCGAGCGCAGGCTCAGAATCGCCCGGGTACCTTTTCGTCACGGAGTCAAGCAATATCATACTGCCATTATAACATAAGAATTAAGAAAAGCTAGAGTTATTTTATAATTCGGAAGGTCATATTTTTATCTTTTTGCCCTTCGGCCTGATAGATAGTGCCTGGCAAGATCTCCGCGCCAGGATGATCTTTACGTACCATCTTCAACGTATCAGCATAAGATTTATCCGTCGTAATAGTGACATCCTCTTCCTTTTTCACGCGCATATCCACCTTTACATCGTGAGATCTCTTCGCTATCAATAGATCCATATCTAACTCAAAACCAGCTAGATAAGGTGCCAACTTAAAATCGTGTTTCACGGAATTTCTAAATTCGCCCACCACACCTAAGTATTCTCCATCCACTAAGATCTCAGCGGCTCTTTTAGGCTCAAACGGTTTTGTTTCCGGCGTTTTATTCTTAAGTGGTAAGTATTCAGCTCTTATACCGAACTCTCGTAAGATTCGGTCGACATACAATTTCGCCTTGTAGAATGCCGTCTCCTTATTCTTACGCTCTGCGATCACACAACCCAGCGAGGCTTTCTCCACCGGCACGTTTTCATCTGTCATACCAAGCTCTTTTCGATAAACCATATTCATCTCAAAGATAGCAAACCTCTCTACTGGCAGTTTTTCGTTCATATAAGCCTTATCGAGCAGGCTAGGCACAATCGATTGTCGCACATATTGCAACTCTGGCGAGATTGAATTCACGATCCTATACGCATTCTCAGTATCCTGCCCAACCTTATTCATTAATTGGCCACTTACGAAACTATAAGTCAAAGCTTCATTAGCCCCATATCGCGCCATCATCTGACGAATTTGTTTTCTAACCTCAAATACTTCATTTTGCTCAGCCGTATAATGAGGAGGCAAGACCGGCGCGATATTATCATAGCCAAGTAGTCTACCCACTTCCTCGATAATATCCTCTTTAATTGCTATATCTGTTCGCCATTCTGGAGCCACCACAGACAAAGCATTCCCTTTTTCTTTTACTTCAAAATTCACATTACTCAAAGTCTTAACAATCAGTTCCTTACTATAGTCCGTACCAAGTAGGTTATTAACTTCTTCCACGGTTACTTCTACAGTATTTTGCCTCCATTGCTTTGGATATTCATCAACTACGCCAGCCACTTTAAATCCACTCTCAAGCATATCCGCACAGGCATTCGCCACCATAACAGTCTGATATGGTGGTTGCCCCTTGGTATATCGTGTAATCGCTTCCGAGAAGATACCATGCGCCATCTGAGTCTTTCGCATATTATAAAGTGAAAATGTCGCTACTTCAAGCAAGATATTACGAGTGTTCTCGTCAATCATTGTCGACTGCCCGCCCATCGCACCAGCTAGACCAACCGGCACATTATTGGAAGTTATCAAGATATCATTTTCATTCAACTCTACTTCTTTGCCGTCAAGTAAAGTCAATTTCTCACCATTCTTCGCCAATCGTACGATTACCTTTGGCTTGTCCGTACCACCTACTTTCACAAATTTGTCATAGTCAAACGCATGTGAAGGTTGGCCAGTGAGTAACATTAGATAATTTGTTGCATCTACAATCGGATCTACTGGGCGCATGCCAGACTTTGCTAAAACTGTATCCATCCATGTAAGATATTTCTTCTTTATCTCACCATGTTTTTCGAATACCACTGCGGTATATCTAGGACAGAGCATGGGGTCCGGAATAGACACAGTTAATGAAGTTTGCGAGCATCGAGCAAGCCCGAGCAAATCTCGAGAAGCCTCCCGAGCCGAGTACCGGACAGTACCGGGCGCAGGCCCGGCGAGGCTTTGAGAGATTTGCCCGGTGCGAAGCGAACAGCGAGCAAAATGCATTAACTGTGTCGCATCAGGCTCAAATGGCAAACCCAATATCCCAGCAACTTCTCTCGCAAACCCTATCAAGCCAAAAGTATCTGGTCGATGAGTCAAAGACTTATTCTCAATATCAAGAATTAAATCGTCAAGATCAAACACATCTGCAAATCTCATCCCTGGCTCTGCCGTGCCTGGTTCAATCTCAATAATTCCCTCGTGGTCATCTCCGAGGTCCAATTCATCTGCTGCTGCAAGCATGCCAAACGAATCGTATTTACCAAGCATTCGACGTTTGCCAATCACAAATGGCGCGTCTTCATGGACCGACGCCGGCACTACTGCTCCAGGCGCAATCCAAGCCGCCAACATCCCCTCGTGCACATTGGGCGCACCACACATCACCTGTACTCGGCCGGCTTCATCCTTCTCTACCTTGGCAATGTCAGCATCCCCCACATTGATCATACATCGAGTTAGATGAGTATCCGGAATCTTCTCCGCCTCTTCAACCTTCACTACATATATCTTGTCGTATTTATGCGTCTCATCGATTACGTCCTCAACTTCTACCAAACGCGCACCGATTAGTCTCACTAATTCCTCGTCAGTTACGGGAATATCTACATATTTTTTTAGCCAATTTAATGAAATCTTCATATTAGTTAAACTCCCTCAAGAAATTAATGTTACCAGACTCAAAGTGCCGAATATCATTTAGCCCATACTTTAATAGCACTAATCTTTCGATACCGCCGCCCCAGGCAAAGCCATGATATTTATTCGGGTCAATACCGGCCATTTTGAGTACATTTGGATGAGTCATGCCACAGCCAAGCATCTCGAGCCAATCGCCTTTCTTTCCACCTAGCGCCTTTGGCTTCTCGATCAAAAGCTCCACTGACGGCTCAGTAAATGGAAAGTAACCAGGCTGGGTACGGATTTCCAGCTTTTGTCCATAATATCTCTCGAAAAACTCCCTTAAAACTCCTAGCATATTACCGAGATTACAGGTCTCTGACACAAACATTCCTTCACACTGATAAAAAGTGTGCTCATGTGTCGCATCTACATCTTCATTCCGATAAACTCTGCCAGGAATCACTACAGCAATCGGCTCCCCCCGCTCTAATTTGTACTTATATTTCTTCAGGGCTCTATGCTCCATCGTAGAGGTATGTGCCGGTGGTATCAACCCTTCTTCTGTACGGAAAGTATCATACCCATCACGCGCCGGATGTTCCTTCGCGAAGTTCAAAGAATCAAACATATGATATTCATCATCCAGCTGCCTGCTATCCATCACGTCAAAACCCATCAACTGATAGATCTCAAGCACCCTATCCAGCTCAGTCATCAACGGATGTTTTGAACCCATCTCAGTCGGATAAAAATCCGGCATTGGTTCGTTTACGCCAGACCATGCCGTCACATCGATCGCCTCAACATCTGCATCTACTAGCTTTTTCTCTACCTCTGCAATCTTCGCCAAAATCTCTGACTTCTTTGCGTTAATCTTACGCCCAAACTCTGCCCTTTTTTCTACTGGTAGCTCGCGCACTTTCGCTGCTTCACTACCAATCTTCTTTAATTCCTGTTTTAGTTTCTCTAGTTCTTTCATGAAAAACCTTCCGTACAAATAATATATATTAATATATTATACCACTTTATCTTGATAATACCAGATTGCTATGCATAATTTCGTGTTCTGGCGTCAGCGTACTCAGCTGAGTCACGACGAAAACAATATAGTTCCCCACCTACCTTATTTGCATGTGATACTAAACTATCGTCTTTGCTGATTAATACTTCCTGACCAAAAGCATACCGCTCAGATGCATCATACTGCGCTATCATCGTTAGATAGTCTGCATAGGCTAAAGCTTTTTCGGCTTCTGCCTTCGTCAAACCTGAACGTCTTGCCAATATACCGGCCCGAGAATTGTCCATTGGATGTCTGGCATAATAATCTTCCAAGATCTTAGAAGCCTCACTCTGACCTCCGCTAAGAAGCGACGAGACCGTATTATACAAAGTAAATCCTGAATACTTCTTCACATCAGAATTATCATCATTCAACACGAAACGTTGCGCCGTAGCAATATCGTCATCCACACCTCTACACTCGTCATATACACCGAAGAATTCTGTTATCTCATCAAAGATCTTATCGACAACAGTATCATGTTCTTCTTTGTATTTCTTACAAACACCTGCATCCTTCACTCCTCCGCTTGCCCATCTGTCCATCGCCGATAATACAAACTCATCTTTATATTCATCGCTGTCAGCAATATCGCCCCAATCTTCTGCTGTCTTATTCATGGACCCAGTATAGATAGTAGTCGTACCAGTACAGTAAAGGTCTGCTGCAGCCCCAATCGAAGTCTCTGATTGGCACGCTTCACCAAAAGCCGTCAGAAAATCCTCATCATCTCCATCTGCAATAGCTCTCCCCGTGATCTTATTAGCAGAACTACCAACATAATTCACTGTAGCACCAATTGTAGATACAATATTCATCTGATTGCTTGCCGTACCCTGGTTTTTAATGAACGAAACGGCAAGACCATGCGCGATACTACCCATAAATGTATATGGAGACGAGATATCAAACGGGCTCTTCGTTGCTCTTTCCGCCTCGGCTCTGCGCGCCAAAGCCGTATTTACATCATGGCTATAAGCTACCACCGTAGATTCATCCGAAGGCATCGCTCCAAGTGTACGCATATTGATCTTGTTTGAGATAAACGAACCACCTTCCACGATCCTATTCCCACCCACTATAGATGTAAACAGGTCAGAATTCTTCTCGGCTATTCCGATAGATGCGCTACTTGTCGCTTTCTCGATCTCAGCACTATCGCCAAACACACCCACCGCTACATCGGATTTTTTACGCCCATCCGACGATACGGCCGTATCATTTATCACAGAAGTATTATCTACCCCGGTTACATGTAAAACTCTGTCTCTAGAAAAGCTCATAGCTTCCGCTTTAGAATAGCCTCCTCCACCAACTGCAGCCATGAAATTTTCGGTCTCCAAGATCGATTTTTCTTTAGTAACTTCTTCCCCCGTCGCTGCATCATAATATTTGATATTAAGTTTCTCATTTAAAGTATTCATCACTTCATTTGCCGGGCCATCACCATCAATCCGCGTCCTTTGCAAAGGCTCCTCAATCGCCATAAATGCGCTAGCAGCACGATAAGGTTCTTCCGAAGAAATAGCAGAATTAAGCAATTCTGCCCCACTTTCATTACCACCAACACTACCAATAATCTCTTCAGCATTATCACCAGACAAACTCGCTTCTGAACATCCGCCATCACTGCAATCATACCCGCCAGCTATACCAGTCTCACTATCTAACACAGAATTCATTATTTCCTTAAAACTCTTCTCGTCCGCTTCTGCATCTCCTGTACTTTGCCATTCATGGTAAGCATACCGAGTCAAGCCCATGTCTTGATATACCTTATCGACGTCTTGACTATAATAAAACTTTGCGGTAATGTTTGTTCCTTCTGCAAAAGCCGCATACATACGAGGGTTCGCCTCAACTGTCTCCACGAAATCATCTGCAGCGATTATTTCACCCTCAAACAAGAAAGATAGCTCCCCTTCATTGCCTTTAGCCTGAAATCCGCTACCCACCACCGCAACATCATCTAGCCGCTCAATATCAGCAATATACTTATTGGTGTGAATAAAATCACCCTTGGCCGTAACCTGCCCAACATCCAAACCAGCTGACGCTAGATCATTGGCAAAATCAACCGGTAGCTCTCCTTTTTTTGCCATTTCCTCTGTGATGTGTTCTGCTTGCTCCTCCAGTATCGCTGACGTACCAGAAAAGCCAAGAGATTCTTGCAGATTCATATCTAATGCTCCGATCATAAAAACCGGCACCCCCACCATCGCCACTCCTACAGCAAGCATCGCTACACCAGCACCCACAAGACTACCAGCACCAATCTTACCAAACTTCAATCTCCCCTTTAGGCCAACTTTTGAAGACTGGCCCGAGCCAGTATAATTCATTGGACTTACACTATTACTCGCATTTGTTTCTGCTTGTGATAATTCATCAACCATAATTATATTATATATTAAATTAATAGATTTTTACATAAATATGATAAAAATCAAAGACAAAGCCGCAAGTACAATTAGTACAATCCAAATCCAACCAAAGCGACCAGTCTTTTTTAGATCCTTCATATACTCGGCATCATCTGCAAGATCCACATCGTCTTGCTCAGACTGTTGTACAGCCTTCACCTTTAAATCAGACTTAATTCTTTGTGATAGTTCGTCATTCTCTTCTTTTTTATTTACGATTACACCCATAATTTTTCCTAAATAAGTTGATAACTTTTTTATTATATCACAAATTTTGTGCTATAATACAAATAATAATATTTAAAGGAGGAATAAATGGCGACCAAAAAGTCGAACAAGTCGAAGTCCAAGAAGGACAACTCGACCAAACCAAAATCTGCCGCGAAGACCGTCGACAAGACCGAGCTCGAGGCTCCTAAAACTAACACGGTGGTGAAGACAAATGCAAAGAAGTCCTGCTTCAAAGGATTCTTCGCTAAGAAATATGAAGAAAAAGAGGGCATCCTCACCGTATTTAAGAATCATAAATTCTACGGTGCATTGCTTGGTGAGGTAATCGGCACTCTAGTTCTAGCCCTAGTACTATTCTCAGTATCACTCATGGGCGTTGCAAGCATCGCGACTTACACATTTGCGATCATTGCGATCCTAATCGGAGTCTATGCCTTTTCCGGCGCTAGCCTCAACCCAATCATCACAGCAGGCCTTATGGCTTCACGTCGTATTTCAGTAATCCGTGGTATCATGTACATCATCGCTGAAATACTCGGCGCTTGGCTTGCTTGGCTCATCTTCAATGCTTTCCATTTGGCCGGCGGTGAGACAGCTTACGATATACCAGCTGTAGCATCAGTTGAAGAAGGTCAATTCTGGGTCTTTGCGATGGTTGAGCTGATCGGTGCGATCATTATTGCATTCTTTGCAGCACGCGCCCTCAAATACAAGCGCAGCGTATTTACATTCGCCGCCACTATCGCTGGCGGTATCGTAATCGCTGTATTGGTTGGCTACGTTGTATCTGCAGCCTTCCTAGGTCTCAGCAACAACTTCGTAATGAACCCAGCTGTAGCAATGATGATGCAGATCTTCCCAACGTCAGGTGATAACTTCGGTCAGATCCTCGGTGGTATCTGCCAAGCCCTATCAATCTTCGCAATCTTGCCAATGGCCGGAGGCGTAGTAGGCTTCTACCTATCCGACTTCATGGGTAAACTATCCGACGAAGAGTAATCAAAATAGCCCCTGCGGGGGCTATTTTTTATTGTTTCGGAAATAGTGGGACTTCTGGCGGATGAACATTGCCCTCAAATATCTCGAGAATTCGTGCACTTGTTGTGGGAATAAATGGCGACAACTCAACTGCGACTTGTCTTAGCTCCAGCATCATTTCAGTTAAACATTTGTGTAATTTATCAGTCTCACCATCTTTAGCCAAAACCCAAGGCTTTTCTTCGTCTATTTTTTTGTTCAATCCCTGTATTTTTTCCCATACATAGTCAAATCCATGTGAGAACTCAAATTTACGCATTATTTCGTCATATCCTTCTGAAATTTGCGGAACCTCCAAATTGTTATCTAACTTAACGCCATTCTTCTTAGCCAACGTAGCAAGTCTTTGTGCTAAATTGCCCAAATCATTTGCCAATTCGTTATTATAAGAATTTTCATATTTTTCCCATGTAAAATCTGAGTCGCTAAATGTATCTATATGTCTTAGAAAGAAATAACGAAAAGCATCTACACCATGGCGCTCTATCACTTCCACAGGATCTACTACATTACCGATCGACTTGCTCATCTTCTGGCCATTAGCCAAAATCATACCGTGCGATACAAGCACTTTAGGAAGTTCTAGACCGAGGCCGATTAACATTGCCGGCCAAATAATCGCATGAAATCTCAATATATCCTTACCTACAAATTGAGCCTCAGCCGGCCACCAATCCGTGATATCATTCTCCGGGTAGCCTAGTACAGTAATGTAATTAGAAAGCGCATCCAACCAAACATACATTACCTGCCCGTCATCACCCGGTACGGGAACTCCCCATTCTAGTTGAGACTTAGGTCGTGAGATAGACACATCGGGCGAATCCTCAAGCAAAGCCAAAATTTCTTTTTTTCTAAAATCGGGTAAGATCTTCATTCTATCACTTAAAATCGCTTCACGAATCTCATCCTTAAAATCAGAAATCTTTAAGTAGTAATTCTCTTCCGACAACTTCTCATATTTTTTTAAATGATCTGGACAGATACCGTCGTTGTCTTTACATTCCTTTTCGGTAATAAATCTTTCGCAACCAGTACAATACCAACCCTCATAACTGGCCTTATAAATATGAGGCTCCAATTTTTTCCAAATCTCTTGCACACGCTTCTCATGTTCAGTATCAGTTGTCCGAACAAAATCAGTATATTCCACGCCTAACTTAGCAATAAATTCACGAAAAGTCTTTACCTTTAAATCTACATAATCCTGCACATTCACACCCTGCTCTTCAGCCTTCTGAGCAATCTTGCTACCGTGTTCATCAGTCCCAGCTTGTAGTCTCACTTCAGCTCCCGTTAGTCTAAGATATCGAGCAAAAACATCGGCCAAGCAATAATCCATTGCATGGCCGATATGAGGTTCACCGTTCATATATGGAATAGCAGTAGTAATATATCTCTTGTTCATAGATATATTATACAATAACTATTCAGTCGTATCAATAGTTGTATCATCAACATTAGTTGAAGTATCAGACGCATCTGTCTCGTCCACCACTTCGTCAACTACCTCTTCGTCTTCTGGAGCTACATCCTCATCGATAATTTCATCATCAACATTCTCTTCTTCTTCCGTGTCCTCATTCGTGTCTTGTTCCTGGACAGGCTGGGCAGGGGTAGAAGGTGGAGGAGTCTGGCTATTATTCATGAATTGAATAATCAAGACCGCACCTAGTGCAATCACTACCATGGCCGCCACTACGATAAGAGCAATCAAAGTTGTCTTATTGACCTTTGGCGCCGGTTTACTCGCCCCCGCACTCTGATCAGGTTGAGCTGCAGGATCGTTAAACGAAACACTAGGAGTAGATTCTGGTGTAGTGGCCGCAAACGGATTATCGGCCGGCATTTCAGGCTCAGCTCCATCAGCTGGCCCAGAAACAGCAGAGCCAATCGAACCAGGAGCCGGAGCAGCAGCTTTCATCGGAGCCTTGAGCTCTTCCTCAACTGGATCTGGAGGAGTAGGCGCTTCAGGCATCATGATTGGATCAGTTGCAGCAAGTCCACCTTGTCCAGTGGGCTGGATTACAGGATTTGCTGGTGCAGTACCCGGGTTGATCACAGGATTTACTGGTGCTGCTGTCGCTGCTGGTGGCACTGGAGAGGCCGTAGCTGCAGGAGCCACAGGCTCAGCCGGAGCAACCGGCTCAGGCGCAACTGGGGCTACTGGTTCAGGAACAACAGGAGCTACTGGCTCTGGCGCAACCGGAGCTACTGGCTCGGCCGGGGCTGGTGCACCCATAGGTTCCGGCGCAGCACCTGGCGCTGGACTTGGTGTTGGTGTAGGATTACTAATCGGATCCATTATATTCTTCCTTCAAAATTAAGTTATTATATTATACTTATGTTTATATATTATCACACTTCGATTTTCGTTGCAAACGCCTAACGTACACCAATACCGCCACCTCCGCCACCTCCGCCGGAGAATCCTCCACCCCCACTACCAGAAGAGGATGATGAATAGCTTCCACCCCCAGCGATCGTGCCACTAGAGCTACCCACAGAACTAGCCGCACTCCGCATTGAATGAGATAGATCCGATGCCGTAATACCAGCAAGAAGATAATTCGGTTGCTCGATCTCTTGAACCTTACAGTATTGCTCCATTTCTTTCATCCAACTTTCCTCTAACCCAAACACCGCCGCATATGGCAATAATTTCTCATAAAGCTTCACAATCCCTTCAGCCGAAGTATCTACACCCTCTACACTCTGCAGCATCTTCAAACGATCAGCCTCGGCCATACCAATATACAATTTCAAACCCTCCATGTACTTAGACATCTTAAGACCGAGTTGTGTATGTTTGCCTATTATCGTCTTCCTTGAGCTAAGAAACAATGCGATAAAAGAAGTAATAAAGACAAGTAACACGGAAGCTAGCGAGCATTCCATAGCATTCATCAGGATCTTTCCTTCCCCAAGTTGCCAATCCTCAACCATATCAAATCCAGTCAAGACCATCGCCCCCAGAAAAACAGTTAAACAAAAAGCCAAAAAAAGGCTAGAAAATATCCCACTCGTCAACCCAAGTGCACCGGCATTACCCAACTTATATCCATTCTTAACAAGTCCATCATTCTTGATATCTGCCAAGATTTTGTTGTCAAAACTCTTACCAAGACTTGTCAACATAGGCGTAGATGAATGATTTTTAATCTCGATAATATCACCATTCTTTATTTCATTTCCACCATTAAGGATCTGTAAGATAATCTCTTCTTCCCTACGCAACCCACTAGAGTCTTTTATGATCAGTTCCCATTTATCTGAGAACAGTCCAGCCCGATCTTTCTTCCTTATCTCAACCTTCTTTCTCACAATCAAATCTAGTAAAATCCCTACCTTGGCATCCTTTTTCTTACCAAGATAGATTTCCGTCATTTCAGCCAAGCTATAATCAGTGACCGGTTGATACTGAGGCGCCGTAAAGATCCCATTGTATTCTTTGATTAATTCTGAAGTTTTACGATATTTAATCGCGGCACGAATTACTAATACTATACAGATCAAAGCAACTATACCTACAACGATGAACCCAGCGTAACTTTTTTCAGTTTCAGGCACAACAAATGTTTCAGGTTCAAAGTTCACGTCAAATGACAAATTCTCGTATGCAGATAAATTTGTAGCAGCGAATTCTACCCCATCATCAATTTCTGATACTGTGCACGCGTTCTCTCTATTTTCACCGAGTGTACCAACATAACACCATTTACCACCAGACCAAGCTTCCATTATTACGGGGTCATCAAAATGTAACCTTGCAGTTACACGATCAAACCTCTGTTCCGATCCGTTACCGTTAGTATCCCAATATAATTCCTGGTGGCTACCAAAGTCCGTAATAACCCTCTCGAATTCATAACTCAAAGTATATATCTGCGTGCCCAGCACATAATCATCAGTGCCTGTTTCAACCGAAAAGTGATCACCATCACGGCCAATACTCCAAATCGGCTCTGGCACGCCATTTCTAAGTATACTGATATTGGACTCATCAAGGTTGCGCAAGACAATATTGGTCCCGCCTTGGTTCGTAATCGGAATCTGTCTACTAATACCTTTATTTTGCTCATAATCCGGAAATTCCGCCACTAATTGTTCTACGACTTTAAGATGCGACACGCCTTCTCCGTCCCTCGATAGATAATAGTCCGCAGTAAAATCACTAAAGTAAGGCTCCTCCGTCGAAGCATTTACAGGAACACTTAGAAATGTCGACGAACCAAATAATATTGTTAAGAACAATAGTAAAAACGCACCTCTTTTCATATTTATATTATATCAAATTATAATTCTTATGCTATAATTAATTCATGGATAATAATAAAGTTATGATCGTGGGCACGGGTAACGTTGGCGCATCCATTGCTTACGCTATCTTAAACCAACGCACAGCCGTCAACGAAATCATCTTAACTGACATTATCGCCAAAGATGCCGAAGGCGAAGCTATGGATCTTCGCGATGCATTATCTGTCGCGCCTAGCTACGTCAAAATCAAAAACGGCACTTATAAGGATGCCAAGGATTGCGATGTCGTCGTCATCACTGCCGGCGCTGCCCAAAAGCCTGGCGAGACCCGCATGGACTTACTTAAGAAAAACGTCAACATTCTAAAAGGCATGATCGAACAGATCATGGATTCTGGCTTCGATGGCATCTTCCTGGTCGTCACCAATCCTATGGACGTCTTAACTTATTACACTATGAAATTCTCCGGCCTTCCAGCCGAACGCGTAATCGGCTCTGGTACCGTCCTTGACTCCGCCCGTCTTCGCACTCGTATTGCAAATTACCTCAATGTCAATCCAAAATCCGTCCACGCCTACCAAATTGGCGAACATGGCGATACCGAGCTCACCATCTGGTCACTTGCCGACGTCGGCGGTCAAAAGGTGACCGAACTACTTCCGGCCAAAACCCGCTCCGATATCTCCGACTTCGTCAAAAATGAGGCCTACGACATTATCGAGAAAAAGGGCTCTACTCACTATGGCATCGCAACCTGTGTCGTACAGATCCTAAATTGCATCTTAAATGACGAGATGCGTGTCCTCGCCGTTTCATCCTACGATCATTTCTCCGACACATCTTTCGGATTCCCATCCGTAGTCGGCCGCGAAGGCGTCATCCGCCGTCTCGACCTCAAGCTCACCGAGAAAGAAGGTGTCGCTCTCCAAAAGTCCATCAATACCTTGAAGAAAGCCATCAGTTCAATCAAGTTCTGACAAAGATTGCATATAAAGCATTAATTCTTCTTTTACGAAATCATCTTTTACTTTTTCAAGCTCTGCCAAAAACTTTGGCGCCTGACGCTCTAACCTTTGCCGACGATATTTTTCATACTCCTCTGACTCATGTTCAGATAAGCATTCCGGGTAGTTACGCCCCTTATAATGCAACAATAGTTCCGGCAATCTCTCGTCCGTAAAATCAGGATGGAAATCTGCCAATTTATTCGGCTCCGCATTGCGCACTGCCGCCACCTTCACTCGATCCGGCTCATTCAAAAATCCGTCATAAAGCGCTGCCTCCGGCTCCACCGCCGGCGGGAACTCCGGTCTTTTTTCGTATTGTTCACGCATCTGTTCTGCAAATTCTGGATGCTTTAGTAAAGCCTGTAGGTTCTTGTCTACCGTTTCCTTATCAAGACCAATCTTCTTCCAACCGTCAGCTTTATCTAGTACCCCGATCGGTGCTACTGCCGGACATTTGTTATAACATAGTTCCTTAACTATCGGGAAAACCTTATCCCCATCAACCTCATCAATAGAATATCTTAGGTCGTACACCAATACATTACCATTTCTACCCGAAGTCAATGGAAACGCCACAGTTGTTTTCTCATGCTCACTACTATACCTTCCGCTCGCATACACAAAGGGCTTTTTATCTTCAAGATTCACTAGCTTCTTGACGGTATTCTTGTTTCTCATCTTGAATAGAAAGTCAAATAGCCCAGGCTGTTTTTCACGGATCAATTGAGCCACCGCAATCGTCGCATACACATCCGAAAGCGCATCATGTGCGTGGTCGTGAGATAGGCCATTTAACTTCGTTAATAGCTCCAAACGGTTTGTTGGTTTCCCCTCAGCGGTAAAAGGCCAGTTGATCCCTTCAGGTCGCAGTGCCCGGGTAAGCCTCACTACATCTAACATATCCCAGCGACTTCTGTCGTCTTTCCATTCCCACTCATACGGATCATAGAAATTTCGCCACAAAGTCGCCCGCATAAATTCATCGTCAAACCTCACAGTATTATAACCAACTGCCACGGTACCTGGTACAAAGATCTTCTCCGTCACTTGCCGACAAAAATCTGCCTCACTAATACCATCCGCCAAAGTCATCTGTGGTGTGATTCCCGTCACTGCGATCGCTCCAGGACTCGGCAAAGCGTCATCCGTCATCTTTACCAAGATGTTTACAGGCTCCCCAATAGGATTTAGCTCCATATCGGTCCTTTGCCCCGCAAATTGCATGATCCTATCTTCTCGCGCCAAAAGCCCCGACGTCTCAAGATCATAAAAGAAAAAAGTCTTCTTATCCATACTTCCACCCTATCACACCCTAAACCATCTTTCAACCCCAGAAATAAATAACAACCCTTATACATGAAAAATCCCCCAGAATCTCTGGGGGAAAAATTAGGATTAACGAACCACCTTCTGTCGTCTGGCCACCGACAGGCGCCTACATTCACCAATGATAGCGCCTGTATAAGCTAATATGAAACACATAATAGCTCCAGCGAACATCGCTACCCATGGTGCAAGGATCACCGACCAAGCCGGTGAATCTGTCACAGCGAGCGTGTGATCGAGGTAAGCGATAATGCCATCACATCCCTCGATAAAGAATACACTAGCAGTTATAGCGGAAAAAACCGCAGAGAGGAATACGAACATCCTCTCATTATATCTTCTTCTTCCATTCTTGTCATACTGACAAATTCCGGCAATGATTATTGCTAGCATACTTACCACAATCAGTTTTGGCCAATAATTGAGGCCAATCAATGCTCCATGGTATGTAGCAAAGATCCTATTTGTAGCGAAAACAATAGCAACGATCAATCCTAAAACTTTGATAAAGCCTTTCATGATACCCTCCTTATAATCTATCATGATGGTGCGAAACCGATTTTCCACACCCCGAACTCCGATTTATGACCTTATTTTATCATACTTATGCTATTTTGTCAATAGCATCACAACAATTCCCCCAGAAAAGCCCACCTCTATAGCTGCACCTATTCTGCCTGCTTCACTACATCATCGTAGTCGATGCCATTCTGAGCATATTGATATCTCATATATGCATCATCTAGCTTATCCGAAAGCTCTTTTCGCTCTTTAGTGTTCTCTACTGCCATTACAATAAATTTAAGTGGCTTATTCTTACCACCACAGATCTCCATTGAATCACCATAGGCAAGCTTACCAGGTATCGTGATCTCACGCACGCCGCCAATTCGCATACCCTTAACGCCTTGCGTCCAACCCTCAATCATACCTAGCGATGGGTCCAAGATCTTAGCAAATCCAGTCGGCTTCTTATTGTCATCATACGAGGAATCAAAGATAGACTCATCTGCACACCAGCCTACATAATAAGCTAGATAATTATCTTCGCTTACCTTATCACCAGAACCCTTTGCTAGGTCTCGCGTCTTCACTTCGCCTTCATTTGCTGCCTCTTCGTTGTACGCTTTTACTTCAGACTGGTATTTACTAAATGCCTTATAGTCATCCTTAGTGGCCTCAGTAAATTCTGCCTGAATCTTGTTATAAGCCTCTTCATATTCTTTTACTTTTGCATCATCTATCTTAGCAGTCCCTTCAGATGAGCCACCTTTACTTCCGCTCACCACGATAGCCGCATAGCTCGCGATAATAGAGCCCAGCATCAAAACTGCGATCAATATGATAAAAAAACGTTGCTTCGGGCTAGTCTTTAGCTCTTTCTCTTCCATTTCGGTAATCTCCACTTAATTTTATCTTATTATAACACGAAAATAGCTCCGAGAGGAGCTATTTATCGCTGAATATCGCTATACTTTTACTTGTCAGACTTTTTATCAGCTGGACGTTTCAAGATAGCAACTTTCTTAAAGCTTCCCCCAGCCTTCTTGATAGCCTCAATTGCAGTCTTTGAAGCAAACTGAGTCTCAAGCTCAACTTTACTCTTAAGCTCACCACGAGTGATCACTTTTACCTTCACGAATGGCGAAGAGATAAGTGAAGCCTCAGCCAAAACATAATTATCTACCTTACCAGATAGATCATTTAGCCTATCAGTGTAAACAACTTCAGCTTTGTCATGGATCGACTTAAAACCTTTAAGCTTTGGCACAGCCTGCATGATAGCACGCTGACCACCCATGAAGCCCGCTGGCATCTTACGATGACCTGTACGAGACTTCTGACCTTTAGTACCACGACCAGCAGTCTTACCCTGACCAGCCGAGATACCACGACCTTTACGAGATGGGCGAGTATTCTTCTCTACGATTAGATCATTATACTTCATTATTTGTCCTCCTTTTTAGCAGTGGACTTTTTCGCAGCGGTCTTAGCAGTAGCTTTCTTGGCAGCCGGTTTTTCAGCCTTAGCCTCAGTCTTGGCAGCCTTTTCAGCCTTCGCTTCAGTCTTGGTGGCCTTAGCATCGGCTTTTACGCCAGTCCACTCTTTGCGTGGAGTCTGCTCACGAAGAGCTTCAATTACAGCATAAGCTACGTTTACCTTGTTTGAAGAACCAAGTGATTTAGAAATCAAGTTCTTCACACCAGTAAGACCAACGATCGAACGCACTGTACCACCTGCGATAATACCAGTACCAGGAGCCGCCGGCTTCATTAGTACATCAGCGCCAGTCACCTTAGTACGAGCTTCGTGGCAGATCGTCTCACCGTTCATATTAAAGGTAATCATCGACTTCTTAGCCTTACGAGTAGCCTTATTAACAGCAGTTGTCACATCGTTACCCTTAGCTACACCGACACCGACCTTATTCTTACGGTTACCGACAGCCACCAAAGCTTTAAAACGCATACGGCGACCACCAGCTACGGTTCTCGACACACGGTCAACTGCAATGGTAATTTCTTCAAATTCTTTTGGCCCCACATCTGCCGCACGACCACGATCGCGACGGTTTCTGCGCTCCATCTTGCGCCCTGAGATATCACGAGTCTGCTTAGTAGCAGCAACTTTATCTTCCATCTTAAGGGTGCCGGATTTATTCACTACGCGCGGAGCCTTTTTATCATTCTCTGGCATATTAGAACTCCAATCCTTCCTTGCGGGCCGCTTCGGCTAGTGCCGACATCCGTCCAGCATATAGTTTAGCGCCACGATCAAATACAACTTTTGTAATCTTAGCGGCTTTAGCTTTTTTAGCAATCTCTGTGCCAATCTTTGCTGCCTTTTCTGAACGAGAACCAGTCATCTTGGCTCCGACAGTAGTAGCATAGGCAAGAGTCTTACCCTCGTCATCATTGATGATTTGTGCTACGATGTGTTGGTTCGAGAAATTCACCGACAATCTCGGCCTCTCAGCAGTACCATGGATCTTAGCACGAGTCCTTTTAGCGCGATAAAACTTGTTCATTACTTCTTACCCGCCTTTCCTGCCTTGCGAAGGATTACTTCGTCGACATACTTAATACCTTTACCCTTGTAAGGCTCTGGTTTCTTGAGTGAGCGAATCTCCGCTGCCACCTGGCCGACCATTTGCTTATCGATGCCACTGACGGTAATCTCCATCTTGTTAGTAGTAAGTTGTACTCCTTCAGGAGCCTTATACTTAACTGGATGTGAGAACCCGAGTGCCATTTCGATCTCTTGGCCACCACCTGATAGGCGGAACCCAACTCCATTAATTTCTAGTTTTTTCTCGTAGCCCTTAGTTACACCAATCACGGCGTTATTGAGAAGAGCGCGCTGAAGACCATGCCAGGCACGGGATTTCGGCTCGTCATCTTCACGCGTAACCGTAGCTACATTACCATCGATGCTAACCTTAGTTTTTGGCTGCACCGGCACTATGAGCTGACCCTTCGGGCCCGCAACAGTAATCTCGCTGTCGCCGACCGTAATTGTCACTCCCGCCGGAATTTCGATGGGTTGTTTTCCGATACGACTCATATCTTTTCCCTTTTACGTTAATATTCACCCCATTATACCACAATCAAGCATCAAAGTCCATAGAACCCTATCAATTCAGCTATCTCTGTCTAAATTTAATCTCTCGAAAACAAATCACGCGTATAAACTTTTTCTCGTACATCTTTTAATTCTGGCGTCATCCTATTAGCTAGAATCACTGATGACTTATTCTTAAATACCCTTAAGCTTTCTATTACTTCTATCCCTTCGAATTTTTTATCTATGAGCGTCGGTTCATATATAACAATCTTTTGTTTATGCTCACACAAAATGTTAAGTATATCCAATATTGCCGCATCTCTAAAATTATCAGAATCTGTCTTCATTGTTAACCTGTAAATACCCACCACATCAGGTTTTTTCTTCAGCACTTCCTTGGCAATAAACTGCTTTCTAGTATTATTAGCTCTTACTATGGCTTGTATCAGATCCTGCGGTACATCTTTATAATTTGCCAATAGCTGCTTAGTATCTTTTGGTAGACAGTATCCACCATAACCAAAAGATGGATTGTTATAATGGTCACCAATTCTAGGATCCAGTGATACTCCATCGACTATATCTTTAGTGTTCAAACCCTTTATATCGGCATAAGTATCCAGCTCGTTAAAATAAGCCACCCGCAAAGCTAAGTATGTATTCGCAAACAATTTTACCGCTTCCGCCTCAGTACTACCCATTGTCAAAACTTTTACGTCCCTGTTTAGTGCCACTTCTTGCAACATTCTAGCAAACGTCAAAGCCTCTTCCGAGTAAGAACCAATGATTATTCGAGACGGATATAGATTATCATACAGAGCTCGGCCTTCTCGTAAAAATTCCGGGGAAAAGAATACGTTATTTATGCCATATTTTTTACGTACTGCGTCTATGTAGCCCACCGGTACAGTAGACTTAATTACAATCGTAGTTTTTGGATTATTTATCGAAATCACCTTTTCAATAATGTCTTCCACCGATTCCGTATTGAAAAAATTTCTAACAGCATCATAATCAGTTGGTGTAGCAATAATCACATAATCAGCATCACGAAAAGCCTCCTTCCAATCAAGAGTAGCCTTAAGATTTAATACTCGTTCACCCTTAGCTGCTTCTTCGAAATATTTTTCAATGTACTCATCATGAATAGGTGACCGCAATTCATTAACCATCTTTATTTTATCTGGCACAATATCTAACGTCACGACCTCGTGTCGCCCAGAAAGTAAAGTCGCAAGCGATAGCCCAACATAACCAGTTCCCGCAATAGCTATTTTCATCAATGCTCCATCCGTTATTTACTTTTAATACGTCTACTATAAAGCCGCTTGTTAACCATAATAATCCTTATACCATTTTGCAAATCGTCTCAATCCGTCTCTTAACGGTGTTTGAGGGCAAAATTTAAAATCGTGCACAAATTCGCTCGTGTCTGCAAATGTTACAGGCACGTCACCAGGCTGCATTGCTACCAACTCTTTATGCAACTCAAAATCAAAATTACTTGGCAAGACATCGGCCCTAATTAGTTCTTCCTGTAAAATTCGCACAAAATCCAATAAATTCTCTGGATGCGAATTGCCTATATTATAGATTTTATATGGCGGGATCGGCAAACCGTCTTCACCTTTTTTCTTTTTTGGGGGTTTCGCCATAACGCGTATCACACCCTCTACTATATCATCTATATAAGTAAAATCTCGCTTACAATTTCCATAATTAAAAATCTGGATAGTTTCACCGTTTATTAGCTTATTGGTGAAACCAAAATACGCCATATCGGGACGACCGGCCGGACCATATACAGTAAAAAACCGTAGTCCCGTTGTCGGCAAATCATATAATTTAGCATAAGCATGCGCCAACAGTTCATCTGCCTTTTTTGTCGCAGCGTATAAACTCACTGGATTATCCACTTTATCGTCGGTCGAAAAAGGTACCTTCTTGTTGCCTCCATATACAGATGAAGAGGAAGCAAATACCAAATGTTGTGGATTATAATGTCTACAAGCCTCTAGAATATTATAAAAACCAATTATATTTGATTCAATATATACATCTGGATGTTCTATTGAATATCTAACACCAGCTTGTGCCGCTAGATTAACTACAATTTCTGGATGCATCCGATCAAAGATTTTTTCTATTTCGGCAGCATTTGCTAAATCGCCTCTAATAAAAGTAAAATTACCGAATTTTGATAATTTATCTAGCCTATATTTTTTCAGTTTTATATCATAATACTCATTTAAGTTATCTAAACCTACCAACTTAACATCAGGATTTTCTTCACAAATTCTTTGAGAAAGGGCGGCTCCAATAAAACCAGCCACGCCAGTGATCAAAATGGTTTTTCTCCCAAAATCAACTGTCTTTTTCATACTATATATCATACATTATCTGTTTTCTTTTTTCAACTCTTCTATAAATCCTCCCTAGATTTAGGGAGGATTTACCGATTATCTTATTTTGTAGTTTGATTTTTTCTTTTAATGACGAGGATCATTAGTCCAAGCGATACTAAAGTTACCATACCAACCACATTTGGTGTTACGAAGCTATTTTCCGCGCTAGTCTTATTCCTTGTCAATACTCCAGTCTCTGGTGTAGCTGGTGGTACAACGCCACCACAACCACCGTTAGCGCAAGGATCTTCTGGGCTTAGTTCATGATAATTGACAAAGGTCATCATATAGGCATCGCCACCCATCTCTATCATTTCATAGTCGCCTGATTCTAAGACTTCCTCAGCAGAGTAATCGATTACCTCGGCCATCTCATTTGCTACCGGCAATTCTTCGAATACATACATCCATGCATCTAGATCTGCCGGCAATTCTTCATCCGAATATTCATTCTCAGATGAGAGTTCTGTACTCTCGACCAATTCATCGTTACCATATAGATTGATTGTCAGAGTCTTTGGTCTAACGCCATCTTTGTCATGAGCGTCGTCCCAAAGCTTCAATACTGTATATGAAGTAGTGTCAACCTTGTACTCATTAGTGATCTCAAACACCGCTCGCTCATCCTTCGATACTTTCTTTTCTACGTCGTTATCACCACTTACCGTCAACGTAAAGTTCTCAATCTCGGCATTGCTCTCCACCACAGTATACTTGCCCGTCGGTATTCTGCCATCTACCTTGCAAGAGATCATATCGTCATTGATCGTACAATCCTCACTTGCTTTCAAAGTCACTTCTTCGAAATCTTCTGGGCCACTAATAGTGAACTTTAGATCAGTTAATACTTCCGGTGATACCCCAATCACAGTCTTCTGAATGATTAGTGACTTTGCTAGGCTACGGTTATTAACTACCGTCAAAGTCAAACCTTCTTCATCCCATACATACTTATCACTACCACTCTTTTCAAATGTACAAGTCTTCGTATAAGTATTAACTAGAGTCTCTGGATCAGTAGCAGTCAACTCACTTGTACAGCTGATAGTAACAGTCGCTGAGCCCTCTGTTATATCGTATCCTTCTAACGTCTCCTTCTCACTTATCTCATACTCAAAGCTCTCTTCTTTTTCATCCTCAGAGATAGGTACTGTCTGAGTAATCTCACCGTCGTCGTTAGTCTTCACTTCTTCGTCACCAACCGCGAATGTTACGCCACCCATCGGCTTGTAGTTTTCGTCTACCTTCTTAAGAGTAAACTCATCATCACCCTCATAGACCACTTCGTCCGTCGACTCTGTCCAAGTATTTGTTACTTCGTATCCAGAGATGCTCTTCTCCCAACTTCCTGAGATTCGATCGTCTTCATCATATACAACGATAATACTCTTTCCTTCCTCGAAGGATGTATCGCCAATCTTAGATTCCTGGACCGAATATTCAATCTCTTTACCATCCTCATATTTATATAGTCCTGTGAACGTATGTGTCCATTCGTCATTTTGTCCAGCCATAATATCTGCAGTATCGATTACTTCTCCGTTGGCCAATAGTTCCACTACCACTACAGTTGGGCGTACCAATTCATTTCCTTTACCTGCCCAGATCTTCTTTACTTTCAGTTCACCTGTATCATCATACTTCTCCGGAATATGTTTGTTAGTGATCACGCCGTTCTCAATGGTTACTTCGTAATCATCATCACCCTCAAATTCCGTACAAGTGATTTCATCACCAGCACCACTACACTCAGAAGCCTCAACTATCTCATATTCGATCACCTCACCATCAGCATTTTTCTCTGGTAGATCGGAGAACGCATAATCATCCTTATTCTCAAGTGCCAATTCCGCATAGGCCACAAATTTACCTTCATCATTCTTCACCGCTACATAATATCCATCGTAATTCTTACGTAGGCCATCACGATCCTCTTCATCATCCCAAACCTTAGCTGCCTCTACGTCAGTCGTCTTGTAGATGTTTGTAAAGGTATTCTCGTGTTCCGAAACAATCAAGTCAATCGTACCAGTTTCTTCGTTAAACGACACTTCAATAGTAAAGGTAATACCACCTGCCACATCATCTGCCGGCTCAACGCTTGGTACATCATACGACTCGGTTACGGTATAGCTATAAGTCTTATTAACATCCTTTTCACTAAACTCAATCTGACCAAAATCCACTGTCTGCTTTGCCTTGTTTGCCACAACTTCAGTTTTCTTAGGCATAGGCGCGCCTTCACTTCCAGTGATTTTGAAGGTAAACTCATCCGAATCTTTCCAATCGCGACCTTCTAGCACCTTAGTAAATTCTAGTTCACCTTCAGTACCATAAGTCTTAGTATCTTCATAAAGGTTATAAATAGTCTGAGAAGCCTTCGAATAGGTCTGCGATTCGATTACCAAGGCACCTTCACCATTATCTACTACTTCGATTGTTACTTCGATATCCTCATCACCTTCTTGTCTCAAGACACCTTGACGGAATGCGCTACTACCATCTTCATTTTTTGTCTTCTCTGTAATCTTGTACTTATACGTACCGGCATCAGTAATGTTTACATTGAACTCTGCCGTACTGCCAGACAAAGTTAGGTTCTTGCTATCAATTATCTCGCCATTTCCAATCAGCTGGAATTCAAAGTTGTCACTATTGATCCAGAATTGCTCATATCCCTCTACGAAACTCTTATGAGCAATGATCTTTGCCTCAACTGGCTCTGCCTTATAGCTGTTCTCAAACTTCGCTTCAGCTTCTTCTCCCTTTTTAATCGTACCAGTCTTAGTGGTCTCAGCGCCTTCATTAAATCCATCTTTAGCCGCCTCGATAACCTCATAGTACCAACCACTTGGAATATCTTTAAATTCCTTAGTCTCTCCATGCTTCAACGTAAATGTTTCAGTTCGCACTGCCTCAGCATCACCCTGCTTCTCATAGAAGTTTACAGTGAAATCGAATGTTTGACTCTGCGCCTTGCTGAGATCTCCATTCTCCGCCGTTACCTCCTTAGAGATTTTCAGATCACCAGACTCGAGATAATTCGTCACGGTCGCCGTAGCACTAGTGTTACCAAACACTTCTTGTACATCAGGCTCATTGTCTTTACCATCGTAACGTACCAACAAATAATCGACTTCATTCTTAGTATAACCATCCGGCAAGTTTTCTGTTACCTCAAAAGTCGTACCGGTCGGCACGTCCGTCACCATAATCTTTTGATTAACCTTAATCTTCTCAGTGATTACACCACCAGTATAATTCTTCTTCTCACTTCTACTTGCTACAGAACCATCGTCGTTATATGTATAGATACGATATTGACCAGTATCGGAACCATTCATAGTGATCGTAATCTCATACTCGTCTTCAATAGTGGTATCTTCTTTGTCATTATTCATCACCTTCTTACCCACCAAGATACCGCCATTTAAGGTATTTTCTGCCGAAAGTGTAGTTAGTTCGTTCTCATCAATCTCCGCAGTAGAGAATGTACCATCCTCACTAAATATCACGTCGTGAATTCCACCATCATCTACGATCATTGGATGATATTTGCGCTTCGTGATGTGATAATGATTTGAACCCCCATCTTCCAGATCATATGTCTCATTATCAAACTCATAATCATGACCTGGCTCCAAGATCACATACTCATCTGAACCAACCGTCACGATTGGGCCTAATTCTCTCAGGCCTTCAGTCGCCTCAGTACCATCTAATTTCTTCATTACGCCTGGCGCAACCGTATAAGTATAGCTAGCTTTCCATGCATCGCCATCATTCCCACTTTTGTTAAACACATAATGCTCTACAGCTTCTGGATTCTTGTCTCTATCTACAAACAGATCTAAAGAGATTTCTTTGATATCATCTCGTTGCCCCGGATCCATGCCATCAGCCCAAAGCTTCATCACTTCTAGGTCAGTCTCTGGCAAGTTAGTTGGATCACGCTCTTCTTCAAATTGCACATCCGGAGACAAAGCTGAATATGAAGTCTCGTCACTGCCATCAATCTTAGTCGCTGTACGATATTTAAATGTGGCAGTCGAGTTAGTAATCAATCTAAAACTACCATCTTCATTCTCACCTAAACCAAATTTCTCTAAATCTGCCTCGCTGCAAGAACCTTCATTCCTGATCGCTGCAATACAATCCATCGCTTCTTGGCTTGGCCATACAGTAAATGTTACCGATGCCTTCTCGCCGTTAGACAAGGTTTTATCGTGACCAGGATTCCAATGCACACTACCGCCCTCAAAAGTCGCCTTCGTATAATCACTTCCCCACGATTCCGGCACGCTGTAACGGAAATTACCAGCCGTACCATCTACTTCAGTAGAAGTAGCCGCCGTAATACCATCCTCAATCTGGAGATCAGCCACCGAGAGACCCATAGAAATCTTATCTACGATATCCGCAAAAGCCGCTTCAAGCGCAGCTTGGTCTGTCGCATCGTAATAAGTCCCGCCAAGATTCGCCATATTGTCAGCATTTCCAAACGCTCCAACCGCATACAATTCCTTATTAGTATTTGCCACAATATCATCAGCTACATCTTTTGCTGCATTGAAGTTTCGGTGTGGATACGGGTCACTATTCCCGCTACCCCAAATAGTATCTTCTTCACATACTTTTACTCGCCGCTCATAATGATAACTCCAGCAATCCGTCGCATTATCATCGTACTGGCTATCGCGGAAAGTTGGATTACCATCCGAAACGAAGATCACATAAGTCTTGTCTGTATCGCCAAATGATACATTATTCGCCGCATTAAGGGCAGCCTCCCAGTTTGTTCCACCATCTGCCGAAGTCGCATTTACCCAACTCTGGAAAGTATCTAAGTCAGTTGTTGAAGTAGTATGTGTTGTATTTGTCTTTACATTAGTAGCGAAGTCAATAAAAGCCATTTCCACCACGTCCTTCAGATTGTCATCAGAAGGATCGTTCTGTGCAAGGAGTTGATTTGCAAGACTGTTTGCAGCATTTTTCGCTACTTGCAAACGTGTCCCCTGGCCAGTCTGTTCGCTCATACTACCAGACGAGTCAAACACCACCACCACATTTGCCTTCGTGGCATCTGTTTTTTGGCTTGATACACCTTCGATCTCAAGTGTGATATCATATGTACCATCACCATTAGCTTTTACACTCTTGAGGCTTTTCGGGGCCTCACCCGCTTGATCTTCTGCATGCGCGCTCAAAAAAGTCATAGGTACAGAGCCTATCATCATTACAGCCGCCGCAAGAATATTCAAAATTCTGCGCTTAAAGCTCATTTTTTACTCCTTCGCTCTATTATTTTGACTCATCATATCACCGCTGCACGTAGGTGTCAATCATGAGCACATTCATTACATCAATTTCGTCACATTCTTAAAGCATAAACAAAATTGGACTAAAGCATAACTTTAGTCCAATTCTATTATTAGCTTTACTAGATTTTTTACAAAGACATCTAGTATTACCAAACCTTCACGAGCACTTCACCACCAAGATGGTTTTTCTTAGCCTCGCGTCCAGTCATCAAGCCGCGTGAAGTTGATACAATCACCATACCACGTCCAGACTTGATTACAGGCAATTCTGAAGCACCAGAGTATACACGGCGACCAGGCTTTGAAACCTTTACAATCTCGTGAATACGAGCGGTCGCACCTGGCTCAAAGATTGTAACTTTTAGCATTCCACGTGGCTCACCGTCCACAATCTCAAAGCTAGTGACATAACCATTCTTAGCTAGCACTTCCACCACCCCAGCCTTCAATTTAGAAGTCGGGACGAGGATTTCATTCTTACCAACCATCACTGCGTTACGAATGCGAGTGATTAAGTCTGCAATTTGATCTGTAGATTGTAATGACATACTTACTCCTCCTACCAGCTACTCTTAGTTACACCAGGAATCTCGCCTTTTGAGGCCTTCTCCCGGAAGTTAATACGAGAAAGTCCAAATCGTCGCATATAACCTCTTGGTCGACCATCCAATAGGTCACGGTTTTTCAACCGAGTTGGCGAAGAGTTGCGTGGCAACTTCTGAAGACCTTCAAGGTCACCCGCTGCCTTAAGCGCTGCTCTCTTCGCAGCATATTTTTCATACATCTTTCGTCGTTTTTCATCGCGAAGCACTGCAGATTTCTTAGCCATACTACTTTGCCTCCTTTTCAAACGGCATTCCGAAGAGTTCTAACAATTTTAGACTTCCTTCCTTTGAACCATTTTTAATAATAAACGTTATCTCAAGACCGTGAAGCACTGAAGCATCTTCGAAAGTGATTTCCGGAAATACTGTCTGTTCTTTAAGTCCCAAGTTGTAATTACCTTGTGCGTCAAAAGCTTTGCGACTCACACCGTGGAAATCACGTACGTGTGGTAAAGCAATATTGATCAAACGATCTACAAACTCATACATCTTATCGTTGCGCAAAGTGGTCAAATAACCAACTGGCGCACCCATACCTTTACGAATTTTAAAGGTCGCGATTGATTTCTTAGCCAATCTCGATGTTGCTTTTTGACCAGTGATCTTCGCTAATGTTAATTCAACCGTCTCAGTGAAACGCTTATCTTCACGCTTCTTGCCTACGCCAGCCGAGACTACTACCTTTTTGAGTTCTGGCACCTCATTGACATTCTTAAGCCCAAGCTCTTTTACCAACTTCGCCTTCAACTCTTTATTGTAGAGCTCCTTAAGGCGTGGTTGTACTGTTTTTGCAGTAGCCGTCTTCTTTTCCGCCATTATTTAGCTCCTTTCTTAGTCTTTGCTGCCTTTTTCTCTGGCTTCGCAGCTTCTACCAATTTCAAATTCGATAAATCGACACCTACGTGAACAGTCTTCTTACCACCAGCTGGGTTAAGATAAGACTTCTTCAAGTGGCGTTCGACCAATCCGATACCTTCTAGACAGGCTTTGCCAGCCTGACGATCGACTCGCACGATCTTCGCCTCTGTACCCTTGTGATCCCCAGAGATTACTAACACCTTGTCATTGATCTTCAAATTCTTACTCATTTTATAGTACCTCCGGTGCCAAGCTTATGATCTTCGTAAAGCCCTTATCACGTAGTTCCCTAGGGATTGGGCCGAATACACGAGTACCTTTTGGCGTCTTATCGTCATTTACGAGTACAGCCGCATTTTCATCGAATCGGATGGTTGAACCATCTGGACGACGAATTGGTTGGCGAGTACGTACGATCACTGCACGAACCACAGCTTTTTTCTTAACGTTACCAGTCGGTGAAGCTTCCTTCACTGAGCAAGTCACGATATCACCAACTCTTGCATAGCGAGCACGGGTACCACCGAGTACACGGATTACGCCTAGCTCTTTTGCGCCAGAGTTATCAGCGACTTTTAATCTACTTTCTTGCTGTATCATTATGCCTCCTCTCCCTCAGCAGCTTCAGCTTTCTCAGCTTTAGCTTCCTCAGCAGCCTTAGCAATCTTATCAGCGCCTACCTTCTCCGGCAATTCTACTGTGTTAACATCTTCTTTTAGCTCTACTGTACCACGAGCCTTCTCAATCACCTTGACCAAAGTATAAGCCTTAGTCTTGGACATCGGTCGGCAAGCCGCGATTTCAACACGGTCACCCTTACGAGCTTCATTCTTCTCATCATGTGCCGTGTATTTACGAGTCTTAGTGTACTGCTTACGGTACAGCGGGTGAGTTTCCCGATTTGCAATGGAGACGGTAATGGTCTTATCGCGCTTATCACTAGTCACAGTACCGATCAAAGTGTGTGCCATTTTAAAACTCCTCTTTCTTAATGATTTTACATTTCACCGGTAATTTATGTGAAGCGAGGCGAAGAGCTTCACGAGCCTGCTCCTCGGTCACATCAGCGATCTCAAACATCACAGTACCAGCTTTTACCTTTGCCACGTAGAATTGTGGCTCACCTTTACCAGAACCCATCTTAACATCAAGAGGTTTCTTAGTAACAGGTGTATGTGGGAAGATTCGGATCCAAATCTTACCACCACGCTTAATATAGCGTGTAATCGCCTGACGAGCTGCCTCAATCTGTCGCGAATTAATGCGTTCGTTGTCAAGTGACATCAAACCAAAATCACCAAACGCCACAGTATTGCAACGAGTAGCTACACCAGCATTTTTACCTTTACGGACCTTGCGATGTGCAAGCTTTCTTGGAATCATTATAGCCATCTTACTTTTCCCCCTTATAGATCCAAACTTTTACGCCTACGATACCCGCAATAGTCGGTGCATGATGACAATAGAAGTCAATGTCTGCACGTAGTGTATGTAGAGGCACCGAACCTTCAATGAATTTCTCACGACGGCTCATCTCGGCACCGTTCAAACGCCCAGCTACCTCAATACGTACACCTTTCGCGCCGGCATTCATTGATGACTGAAGCGCCATCTTGACTGCACGACGGAAGTTCATACGCTTACCAAGCTGGAAACCGATATTCTCAGCTACAAGTTTAGCATTTAATTCTGGCTTCTTTACTTCTTCCACGTTGATTCGGATAGGACCTTCAACGATCTTCTCGAGCTGTTTCTTTAGCTCATTGATGCCCGCACCCTGCTTACCAATCACAGCACCAGCCTTAGCGGTCAAGATAGTGATAGTAGTAAGATTGGCGGAGCGTTCAATATTGACTCGCGCGATCGTTGGACGAGATTTAAATCTCGCTTCCACAATCTTGCGAATCTTGTCGTCTTCCACGAGCCAGCGACGAAAGTCTGCTTTGCGGGTAAACCACTTCGAAGACCAATCTTTGCTGATCTGGAGACGGTAAGAGATGGGATTAACCTTCTGACCCATATTACTTTTTCTCCTTCGCTTCTGCCTCAGCCTTCTTATCAGCCTTTACTGATTTTTCAGCTTTTGCCGGCTTTTCAGCCTTCTCGGCAGTTTTCTTAACTTTTTCTTCGCCTGCGACCTCAACAAATATGTTGGACGAAATGATTTCATACGGTAACGCACGACCACGAGATGCTGGCTTATAACGACGCATCCTGGTCCCACTTGTGACAAAAATCCTAGCAATTCTTACAGTCTTCGGATCAATCGAGACCTTAGAATTGTTAAGTAGGTTAGCATTCGCTGATTCTATAGCCTTACGTACAGCACGAGCAGCACGACGTGGAGTATGCTCCAAGATCACTACAGCGTCAGCTACATAGCGATCGCGTACGAGCGCAGCCACGATACTAGTCTTTCTTGGCTGAGAATCGATGCCTTTCTCATATGCATGTGCAAAATGTGTTTCCGCCATAATTTATTTCCCTTTCGCGGCTGCAGCTTCTGCAGCTTTCTTGCCACCATGGCGTTTAAATTTACGTGTTGGCGCGAACTCACCAAGTTTGTGACCGACCATGTTCTCCGATACAAATACAGGCACATGGACTTTACCGTTATGCACAGCGATAGTACGACCAACCATTTCTGGTGAGATAGTCGAACTTCTAGCCCAAGTCTTGATCACGGTGCGGTCTTCCGTTGAAAGTGCGGCAATCTTCTTGGCAAGCTTGTAGTCTACAAATAGACCTTTCTTCAAACTCCTAGACATTATTTCCTCTTTCCTTCGTGGCGACTGCGCACGATCATCTTATTAGTTTTCTTATTATGACGAGTACGGTAACCGAGTGTCAACTGACCCCACGGAGTACGTGGTGCCTTACCAGAACCGTGACGACCACCATCACCACCACCGTGTGGGTGATCAGTAGCGTTCATTACGACACCTCTGACTGTCGGACGAATACCCTTGCGGCGTCTGCGACCAGCAGCACCGATCTTAATGTTCTGATGCTGTACGTTCGAGACCATACCGATCGAAGCTTCACAAGCTGTCAAAACTTTACGAACCTCGCCAGACGGCATCTTAAGAGTAGCGTAGCCGTCCTCTTTTGCCATCAACTGCGCTTGAGTACCAGCCGCACGCACCATCTGAGCGCCACGACCAGGAGTCAATTCGATCGCATATACAAATGTACCAACCGGGATATTCTCAAGTGGCATACGTGAAGAATCTTCTACCTCAACATTCTTGCCAGACTTAAATGTTGTCCCTTTAGTCATCTTTGTGTCAGCGAGCACATAGTAATATGTACCCTTATCATCTTTCACACGAGCAATTCGAGCTGAACGATTTGGATCATACTCAATCTCTTCCACAGTGAAAGTTGTATTCTCTGGCAACTTGTAAGTTACCAAGCGGTAGTGTCGTTTCACGCCGCCACCACGGTGACGTACAGTAATACGACCTTGGTTGTTTTTACCCGCCTGTTGTTTCTTTGCTTTGAGCAAAGATTTCATCGGCTTATTCGTCGTGATCTGCTCAAAATCTTGAGTAGTCTTCTGACGTTGCGCCGGTGTAATCGGGCGGTAAGCCTTTAATGCCATTATTTATTCTCCTTCCCTGCATTCTTGTCAGCCTTCTTAGCTTTTTTGTCAGCTTTGGCTTCCTTTGCGCTGGTTTTATTATCTTCAGGCTCATCAAATACGCGAATTGAGTTGCCTTGCTTCAAACGTACATAAGCGAGCTTCTTATCCTGACGGTGAGTAATACCTGGATAAGCATGCTTGCCTTTGCTAAACTTTGTCTTCTTACCTTTACGGATCATTGTACGGACATCAGTTACAGTCACGTTAAATTCCTTCTCAACCAGACGTGCAATCTCTTGCTTACCCATCGATTTCTTGACTGGAAATACATAGATACGATTAGTCTGCTCAAGATAACTCTTCTCGGTAGCACGAGGCTCTAGTAAGTGTAGATCTAGATTCAATTTCTCTTCTGCCATCTTACTTCTCCTCTCCGATTAGCCACTCAGTTGTAGCCTTAAGTGCTGCCTCTGAGAACACGATCGCATCTGCGTTCATGATATCAAATACATTAAGATAAGTAGCACGTACCAACTTTACATTTGGCAAGTTATTAGTTGAGCGTAGGTTCTCAGAAGTCTTTTCTGCTACTACGGCAAGCACATTCTTACCATCAAGCTTCAAATCCTTCAAGACCTTTGCAGCAGTCTTGGTCTTACCGTCTAATTTGACGTCTTTATCTAGTACGATTACTTCCTTATCAGCATTCTTCATTGAAAGAGCCTGACGTACAGCAAGCAACTTCGCAGATTTTGCCAATTTCTTTGTAAAGTTCTCGTTGCCAGTGCGACCAAAAGCCACGCCACCATGGCGCCAGATTGGGTTACGAGTTGAACCAAAGCGTGCTCGTCCAGTACCCTTCTGCCTCCAAGGCTTCTTACCGCCACCACGTACTTCACCACGCTTCAAAGTCTTAGCGTGTGAACTGCGTGAATTTGCGAGATATGTATCATAAGCGAGCTTGACGAGTTCGTGGTTTTCTACGGTCAATCCAAATACATCTTTATTTAGTGTAGCCATATTACTCCTTTCCCTCTACGCTTACAATGCCTTTGTTTGGACCAGGCACTGCGCCCTTTAGTCCAATCAAATTTTTCTCCACATCGATGTAAGCAACTGTGAGATTTTTCACTGTTACCTGATCATGGCCCATTCGACCTGGCATTTTCTTGCCCTTAAAGACCTTTTGTGGATACATCGAACCGATCGAACCGACTCGACGAATGTTCCCCTTAAAACCGTGTGTATTACGCGATTCATTGAAGTTGTAGCGCTTCACTGTACCAGCATAGCCTTTACCCTTACTTGTACCAGTCACTGCTACCTTGTCGCCAAGCTTAAAGTTCTCCACTGTAAGAACATCGCCTAGCTTCATGCCTTCAGGAATCTCATCAGTGCGAAATTCCTTCAGGACTTTAGGATTAATATTTTCACCAGCCTTCTTTACGTGGCCAGTCACCGACTTGCTCAGATTCTTACCCTGACCATAACCCACTTGCACAGCGTTATAACCGTCGGTTTCGACAGTTTTAATCTGAGTCACTGTGGCGGGCCCAGCTTGAAGGATTGTAACTGGAGTTACGATACCATCTTCGCCAATAATCTGGGTCATACCAATTTTGGTGCCGAGAATGACTTGCATTTCTTACCTTTCCTTTATTTTTTAATTAATTATTGTTGCCAAAAAGCAACTCCTGCACCCCTATAAGGCGCCTGTGTAATTCTGCTTTTGTACACTAAGCAAAATTGCACTATTAAAACTAGACTTTTAGGCTGGTTTCTCTAACGAGACCTCTCCTTATGTCTAGATAACGCTTTAATTATACCACACAATTTTTCTCTTGTGAACCCCTAATTTCAAGAATCTCTTATAATCTAATTATATCACATTTCAAGATATTTGTCAATAAATCCATCAATCTTCCCGTCTAAAACCGCTTCTGGATCCGTTTCTTCATAACCCGTTCTCGTATCTTTTACTAGCTTATAAGGTTGTAAAACGTAATTTCGTATCTGTTGGCCCCAACCAGCCGACTCTCCAGCCCTTAACTCGCCGATTGTCGCCGCATGCTGTTCTAATTGCATTTGGACCAATTTACCTCTTAAAATCTCCATCGCTTTTTCTTTATTCTGTAATTGCGAACGCTCATTTTGAATCGCTACTACTGTATTTGTCGGAAGATGTGTAATCCTGACTGCCGAATTTGTCGTATTAACCGACTGTCCGCCATGTCCGCCCGAATGATAGACGTCAATTCGTAGATCCTTGTCATCAATCTGAACTTCTGTATCCGCCTTAATTACTGGCAAAACCTCTACGAGCGCAAATGAGGTTTGTCTTAAGTTTTGAGCATTAAAAGGCGACAACCGGACTAAACGATGCACTCCATGTTCCGACTTAAGTAACCCATAAACATTCACACCACTCACTTCATAAACCACAGTTTTGATTCCCGCCTCTTCACCTGTCACCCGCTCCAAACAAGTCGTTTTAAACCCTTTTCTCTCAAAAAATCGAAGATACATCCGTTCAAGCATTCCCGCCCAATCCATCGCCTCAGTTCCGCCTGCGCCCGACGTGATTCTGATAATTGCGTCCTTCGCATCATACGGTCCTTGAAATCTTAAAGCCTT
>JAZQBP010000015.1:0-23524 GCA_045545815.1 Candidatus Nanosyncoccus sp.
TTTTGCTTCCATAAACCAGCCCAAACGAATCCTGGCGCCGTATATGCGTCTTTGCTTGTCTTGCATAGCTCTATTCCTCATCTTTAACATCCTTTCTTATTTTATAACGAAAAGTGTCCAAGATGTTTGGGAGGTTGATAACTACCACCACGCCTACTTGTAAAGGGTTCAATAAACCAGTCAAAAATAGCCATTCTGGCACTCCTTCCAGCCCTTCTAGTTCTTCCAGCTCTTCCAGCTCCTCTGGCTCCTCTTCCAGCCAAAAACACGAATTTTCACCCGCACAATCTACCTACGATGGCACCGTAGAGACTGGCTTCTTCGGTAAACTTCAAGACGATGGTAAAGGATGCGGTGTCTATATGATCCTTACGCTCATTGTGGACATTCTCACCTTTGGTGTCGGTATTGCGGCCGCCATTGGTATCGGGATCGCAGGCACCACTTATCTCACCGCAAAAGGGAACGAACAGCAGACAGCCAAAGCTAAACGTAGGATCTACGAGATAGTCCTAGGTATAGTAGCTTATGTCGCAATCTACGCTTCGCTCAACTTTCTGCTCCCAGGAGGGCACTGGAATAGTAATGCGACCTGCAAACAAGCAGCTATCCCAAGTATCATAGCAGATAGTTCCGAGCCTCACCACCGCAATTAACTCCCCTATAAACATCTTTGTGATATAATATACTCTATGAAATATAGAGCAGGAGAGCGCCGCAAGGCTGTTGAATATGAAAAATCTCTCACCGAGTGGTGGAAGAAAAACAAAACTTTTGAAAAATCCGTAGAATCACGACCAGAGGGTAGGTCCTACGTCTTTTATGACGGCCCACCTTTTATTACAGGTAATCCTCACCATGGCACACTGCTTAGCTCTATTGTCAAAGACGCCGTTCCGCGCTTCTGGACTATGAATGGCTACCGCGTCGAACGTCGTTGGGGCTGGGATTGTCATGGTCTTCCTGCAGAAAATTTCGTCGAGAAGCAACTCGGCATCACCGACCGCCGTGAGATCGGCACCAAATGGTCACTTGAGGAATATATTATCAAAGCTCGCGAATCCATGGTCGCTAACTCTGAGACTTGGCGCTCCACCATTGACCGCGTCGGTCGCTGGGTAGATTTTGATAATTGCTATCGCACCATGAACAAAGACTTTATGGAGTCAGTCTGGTGGGCTTTTAAAAAGCTCTACGAAGCCGGCAAGATCTACGAAGGTCGCAAGGTCCTCATGTATGACACCAAATTTGCTACTCCTGTATCTAAAGCTGAAGTTACTATGGATAACGACGCCTATCAGACCGTCACTGATCCTTCCGCCTACGTCAAATTCAAGCTTAATGCTGATGATAAGAAAGATATATTATCGAATTGCTCTCTTTTGGCATGGACTACAACACCTTGGACGCTGATGGCAAACCGCGCCCTCGCCGTTAACAAAGATCTTAAATACGGTATTTATGATGTAGATGGTGAGAAACTTGTACTCGCGGTCAAGCGCGCTGAGCAAGTCCTTGGCCAAGCTAAGCCAGAGAAGACCGTAAAAGGTTCCGACCTCGCTGGTCTCAAATACAAGTCGATTGACGATACAATCTGCCAAGTCTTCGTCGCAGATTTTGTTGGCGAAGAAGAAGGTACCGGCATCGTTCACTGTGCTCCAGCCTATGGCGAAGATGATTACGAGCTATTCAAGGCGCATGAAGATGAAATTAGCTTTGTCGACACTCTCGATGAGAACGGTTACTATACACCAGAATATGCCGACAAACTTCATAAACTTGGCGTCCGTGATACTGATGAACACGGTATCCAGATTTGGGCAGGGAATAAGTTTATCGCCAAATGCCTAGAGGCCGAAGGGATCATCTACAAGATCGAATATATCCAACACGAATATCCCTTCAACCCCAGAAGCAAAGAGCGCATCATGTATCGCGCCTTCCCGTCCTGGTTCTTTGATGTAGAAGGTCAAAAGCAGATGATGCTCGAAGAGAATGAGAATATCAACTGGTTCCCAGGCTATCTAAAACACGGTCGCTTCGCCAAAAACATCGAAGCCGCCCCAGACTGGAATTTATCACGCGACCGTTTCTGGGCCACCGCCATGCCTGTCTGGAAGGGCGATAAAGGCTCAGTCAAGGTCGTCGGTTCCTACCAAGAGCTAAAAGAATTGTCTGGTAAAGAACTCGAGGACTATCATCGTCCATGGGTAGACGAGATCGAGTTCGATATTGATGGTGAGCATTTCAAGCGTATCGAAAAGGTCTTAGATTGTTGGTTCGAGTCTGGCTCCATGCCTTTTGCCCAGCTTCATTACCCGTTTGAGAACAAGGACAAATTTGAACGCAATTATCCAGCCGACTTCATTGTAGAATATGTTGGCCAGGTCCGTGCTTGGTTCTATTATGTCCACACAGTTAATACTGCCTTAGCCGAGATTGGTGCCTTTGGCGACAAAGCCAAAAACGGTGCTAAGAACGCTTACAAGAACGTGATTACCACCGGTACTCTAGCCGGAAATGACGGTCGCAAGATGAGTAAATCTCTCGGCAATTACACCGATCCGAATGTCCTCATGGACCAATATTCCGCCGATGCTCTCCGTTTCTTACTGCTCAGTAGCCCAGTTCTTTCCGGCGAAGACTTCGCTCTCCTTGACAAAGACGTCTCTGACATCAACCGCAAACTCGCCATGATCTGGAACGTCTACGATTTCTTCACCACCTACGCCGAGGTGGAAGGACTCAGCCCAGAAGATCTAAGAGGATTTGAGGATACTGTTTCGAAACATTTGCGAGGCGCCGACAGTCATTTTGACAACGGTCGCGGACGAGAATCCGGTACTGAAATACCGGGGCGAGTCCGACCGAACCGTTGTAAAAATGACGATCGCGAGCCGAGCGCGTTGAGAAACAGCACCTCAAATCCTCTGGATGTTTGGATAGTCTCCCGCCTCTACGAGCTCAGAAATGACATCACAGCCGGCATGGAAGAATACAATATCCCGAAGGCTCTTGAGAATGTCTTGTTGTTTATCGACGACATGAGTAACTGGTTTGTACGCCGCTCTCGTCGCCGCTTCAGCAAGAATGACGACGCAGACGATAAACAATCCGCCTTTGCTACGTTATATTATGTATTGGTATATCTAGCTAAGCTTCTCGCCCCGTTCACACCGTTCCTAGCAGAAGAATTGTATCACAATATGACCGGAAATGACGATTCTGTTCACCTCCTAGATTGGCCCGAGGCTGGCCACATCGATAACGAAGTTCTAGACAAGATGTCTCGTACGCGCCAGATCATTACTGACGCTTTGGCTCTTCGTATGCAAAAATCAGACACTGAAGATCAGATCAAGATTCGCCAACCACTCTCTAAGCTCACCTATGATGGCTATAAACTTGATGATTTTTACGAACAGATCATCGCTGAAGAAGTAAACGTCAAGCAGATAGGAAACGCCAAGAAATTCACCCTCGACAAGACTCTTACGCCAGAACTACTAGAAGAGGGAAGAGCCCGCGAGATTATTCGCGCCGTTCAGGCTGCCCGTAAGCACGCCGGTCTCCGCCAGGATGATGAGATCAAGCTCAGCCTGTCTTGTGACCTCCCAGAAGCTCATATTGAGCTCATCAAGTCTGAAGTCGGCGCTACTTCTATTACCAAAGACGCCAACTACTCTCACGACGAGATCGCCAAGGTAAATGGCGATAATGTCACCATTTCTCTAGAAAAGCTGTAGAATACTTACTTCGAGTGAGCATTCGACGAACCCAGTTAATTTTTACAACTTTTCCGCGAACGAGGAGTAAGTATTTTTATGCTTCTATATAATTGTGATTAGTGACTAAGGCGCCAGCATCTGACGGTTTTTTTGTAAGAATCACAACATAACAATCCTCTTATGTTAATGATTTCTAAGGTCTAACTATAAGAGGTAACTTGACAAAAGAAGAAAATATTACCATAAACACTATTGACAAAATCAACAAACTGTGCTACACTTAAAACAAGTTAGAACACAAAATAAAAATTCTAACAACAACAACAACAAACACAAAAATAAATAAAACAAAAAGGAACCAAAATGGAAGAACTAAAACTACCAAGCGAAGCGATCGACTCTGATTGGAAAGACGATATAGACTATGAACCATACGTGGACGAAGAATCATATATTAGACCAGAAGAAGTAGAGAAGACCACTGCGGAAGCAGCTAAAAGAAGAAACATCAAGATCGGCCGCATCGCTCTATTTAAAAAAGACGAAGTTTTAGCCTAACCCATTAGGGACCGAAAGGAGTACATTACGAAATGAGTGCCAAAATATCAACTTTAATCGAGGGAATTACCAATGTAAGATACAGCCCATTAAATATTAGTAACTTTCAGACGGTATATGAATTAGCAATCTTGCTAACCAGCCTCGTCTAAAACATAGATAAGCCCTCACCCGGGCACCACAGACTAGCCATAAAACCGAACACCTTGTTCGGTTTTTTCTTGCTAACAAAGCGCAAACCGCTCTTGACTTTTCTTAACATAAGCAATAAAATTAGAACAAAATATGGTTATACTTTAAAGTTAAAAAGGAGTCTCCAAACTATGGATAGCAACACTAATACGCCAAACAACCTTTCTGACGATGAGGTCATCGACCTATTCATCGAAGGCATTATCGCCGAAAAAGGAGTAGAGGTCCCCACTGAAGAGATTATGGAGGACACGAAGAAAGACCTCAAAAATCAGCTTCTTGCCGAGATCGATCGCTCACTCATTGCTGAATTACCAGACGATAAACTAGAAGAGCTTAATCGCGCTGCGGCCGCCACCGGACAGCTTGACCCAAACACTGTCGCTGAGGCTATCGAAGCGGCAGGGCTTGATGTTACCGAGATTACCGCTGGCACCATGCAACGCTTCCGAGAACTCTATCTAGGGCAAAAAACAAACGAACAAACGGAGGCCTAAAATGCCAGGAGAATCAGCACCAAATCCAACACCAAGCGAGCATATCGGCGGTACCGTCGATTTTGATGTCAGTATGCCTGACCCATCAGTATCAAAAGATGAGTCTGCTACAGAAGACGCATCAAATCCATCATTTGAGATTCCTGTCGATTCAGAATCTGCGGCAAGTGAGTCAAATCACGAACTTTCAGGTGAAAAGCTCAAAGAGATCGAATCAGCCATGGGTCACTCCGCCCTTATCGCTACAGGTTACACCAAGGAAGACGAGAAAAATGTTATTCGCGAAGCTATTGATCTAAAGACTAAGGAGACTTCCAATAAAAATACATTCACTAAAGTCATCACTAGATTTCCAGTTATTGGTAGCGTCGTTAAGGCTGGCATCGCCGCCAAGCATCGTCGTACTGCCCTGAACGCTATTAACGAATCTGGCGACCTCTCATCGGCTTATGACGCCCTAGGCTTAGATTCTGCCAACAGCCGAGTCTTAAGCGGTAATAGTGATGCCACTAGGGAGCGAGCCTGGCAAACTCTCGAGAATGCCGGCTACAGCTCCGACAATCAGATTGATGTCGCAGCCTCCCGCCTCGACCAAAATGAAAGAGTCGAGAAGATGGACGCTGAGACTACGCAAGCTGTCAAGCAAGCTCTTAATGATTATTATACAGAACTCAAAGCCGGTGGCGACAAGAACGAGCTCAGCAGCAAATTCGACAGCGCCATCAGTGAGGCCTTCCAAGGCAAAGAAAATCTCAGTGCCTCTATCAATCTCGAACAACAAAAAGCTGGCATTGAGAAATTAATTGAGAATAAAGCCATTGAGGAACAAGACATTAAGACCTACCTCGACAGTCACGTTTCTCTCTACAAAGCCACCATGAAAGAGGGTATTTATACTGATCAAAAAGTTGACAGTGTAATCTCAGCGGTAGTTGCCGCTGGTCTAGCTGGTGGTGTTATTGCCGCCTTGTCTGGTCGTGAGGGACGCCGTGCGATGCGCAGCGCTATCGGCGGTGTAGCCTCCGCGGCTGGAGCTGGCGCTGTTGTGGGTGGTGCCTTCGGTGCCGCTCGCGGTGTCAACAAAGCTAAAGTCAAACTATCTGAAGCTGAGACTAGAGCTGCTACGACTTTTGAAGAATCAGCTACAGAATCTGCCGAAACTGAATCTGAGGAACCAGAGCCAGAGCTAAAAGAGCCTGAACGCCCTACCGTTTCCGAGACCGCCGATGAAAAAGCCTGGGAAGATTACTACGATGATCTGCAAGCCTTTGAAGCTAAATTGAAGGTCGCCGAAGAGGCTGAAGCTGAAGCAGCCGAAGCCAAGCCAGCTCGCGCTGGTATCGGCGCTGTTCTAAGTGGCGTTAACAAATTCAAACGTAAACTCACTGGCGAGGATAAATACCTCGCCGAGATCGAAGAGCTCCGTGATCGCAAAGATGCTTCAAATCTCATTGAGAACTTTGACGAACTCATCAGCAAGCTCAATCCAGAAGACGCTGATTCTAGGCAAGCCCTCATCGATGCCTATGCTGATGCTATCGCGCGTGGCCGCTTCTCTAGTGAAAAACATATCGATCTCATCAAGTACAAGGATGGCGACAAGAATAGCCTAGAGCAAAAGCTACACGATGTTGAAAGGGCTCTCTATGGCGACGATCCAAACGCTATTAATAGCTTACTTGATGACGAAAATTCCGATCTGAACAAATTAATTAATAGCAAGAAAGACGAACTAAACGACAAATTCCTCGAGGCAAATAAGCTTCGTACCAAATTTATTGTTCGCTCCGCCCTCGTAGACGCGGCGGCCGGTGCTGTCCTTGGTGCTGGTGCTGGTTCAGTCATCGGCGTCATTCGTGACCATGCTCCAGAAGGTGGCCTTGCCGGCATCCTTGGTCTCAAAGACGAATCCACCTCCACTGGTGAAAGTCTCAAGGCCGACAATATCGAGCTAACCAAAGATGTAGATGGTGGCTTTACTGTCAAACTTGGTGAGCAAAGTATTATCGGCGAAGGCGATGCCAAGGGTATCGAATTTGGTAGCGACGGAGCCCTAACAGACGAATCCAAAGAGATGCTTGAAGGTGCTGGTATTCATGTCGAAGAAAATGTTACTGAACATGTCTTTGAAAATGCTACCAAGAGCGTCAGTCTCAGAGAGTTCTTTGATCCAGCGAATAAAGAAGCCAATGGACTTACCGAGGTTACCGACCGTAGCTGGATCTCAGATGGCACTGGTCGTGACATGGTCACACTTGGTGACACTCACATGGACGGCGACGGCAATATCATCATGCAGGTTACAGCCAGGGACGGTGCCAATGTCGACATGGATAATATGAAACTTCTTCTCACACCAGGGAATGGCAATATCGATACTGGTATTACTGTCGATGTCAATCCTGATGGCACGATCGAGATCCCCGCTGATTCACCAGCAGCCAGCCTCTTCGATGGCGATTCCTACCAAGGTGGTTACGGCGAGCTTATTCAAGAAGGTGACAATGGCCACATCGATGTCTTCCATACCATCGGAGATGGGCGTGCAGATGTGAATTCAATAACGGTAGACAATCCAGACGCTACCTATAATGAGTACAGCTACACCTTTGACGTCGATGGCCAACAATATGAGGTAGAAGTACCAGATGAGATCACCGAGTCAGCTCGTCGTGAAGCTCTGAATGGTTTCGAGTCCGTCAAGGGTACTGGCGAGCCAATTGGATATGAATCTAATGGTGAAGCCACTAACCTCACAACCTCATCAGGCGAAGCAGTCGAAGTCGAACATTTCGAGCATCACGGTGGCTATAGCGACTACACCGATAGTTACTTTGGCGAAAAGGATGGCGTCTACAATAGTGGTGCATCTGTCATTCGCCAAATGGTTGGCGACGAAGGAAATGGCCTCAGCTCTCAGGAGGTCGACCGTATCTTCTTAGACAAGGTGAACAGCGGTGAGATCGAAGAGGGCGACGTAGTTGAAGAATACCTAAAGACTATGGGTAACTCACCAGAAGCTCTCACCACAACTCGTGCGATGATGGGCGACTTCAAGTTTGATATCGACGGCGATGGCACCTCAGAACTTATTGATACTCAAGATGAGATCAATATGGTCTCCGACATCATCAGTCGCGATCCTGAGGCATACGATGCTTTTGTCAACGACACCTACGATATGTTCTATGACAAGATTGCGGGTGGTAACATCAGATTTGTCGACTACACTCAAGAACGTTATGACTACACTACATGGGGCGTGCTTGGCGAAGACAACAACATCTTGCAACGACTAGGTGTTACCGGCGACCGTCCGACCGATGGTGTAGGTATCGTCTTTACCGACAAGGATGGCAATTCGATTTACGATGAAGAGACTGTCCGCAAGCTCTGGCATCTCCCAGAGGGCTACAACCTCGAATATGTCTCTGATCGTCTAAACTGTATCCAAAAGACAGGCAGTGGCGTCTTTGAGCAAAAGGTTACTGAAGAGAAGACTACTAGCGAGTCAACCACTAAGACAACTGGCGAAGGTACAGCCAAGACTACCAGCGAAAAGTCGACCAGTGAAAAATCCACTGGCGAGAAGACTACAGAGGAAAAGACCACTGGCGAGAAATCCACTGACGAAAAATCTACTGGCGAGAAATCCACTGACGAAAAGACAACCGATGAAAAATCCACCGGGGAGAAGACTACTAGCGAAGAAACTATTGAGCCAAAGGACTACGAAAACATGGAACGTATCGACAACAATATTGACAAAGATATCGAACACGATACTGGTACTAATGAGATACAACACCACACAGACCTTGGCACTGGCGAAAAGACTGAGCAGCCATCATCAAGCGACTATCAAGGCACCGAACCAAAGGTGGTCCAGAATGAGACTTCTAAACCAGCTGCTCCAGTCCAAGAGAAAGTCAGCGAACCTAATAACTACAGCAACGACAACGGCGGTGCACATCAGGCTGAACATCAGCCAGTCAAGCCGGAGCCAGCTGCGACTGAGGCCGCCGATAATCGTGGTGATACGGCTGCCAGTAGCTCAGAAGTTGATGAAGTATTAGAAGATGTAGGAATAAATTAAAGGGTAGGGAGAAAGAAAGGAAACCATGAAAAACCACAACACCAAACTTAAGACTTTCGGAGCTCTTGCCACAGCGGGTCTTAGCCTCGCAACCTTCGCATCAGCTTCCGCATGGGGTCCAGAACGGGATACCTTCACTATGGAAAATCCGGCTACCTACCCCACATTTAACTCTATCACTAATAACCCGACAATCGGCGATGAGCGTAACTTCGTCCGTGTGGGGCAGATCAACGCCGACGTCACCGATATGACCGACGAAGTAGAAGTATTGCCCGGTCATCAGTACTTAGTTTACATTTACTACCACAACAACGCTTCGGCCACTTTCAATGATTCTGCTCACAACCACTCTGGTGTTGCTCTTAAGACGCGTCTCGCTACCTCTTTCTCGACCGTCCTTACTCCTACAGAGAAAGGCAAGATCACCGCTACAGTCAGCGCTGAGAATGCAAAGCCTGCATCGGTCTGGGATGAAGCATATATGACGACCAAATCTAATAAGATCTTCATGCACTATGTAGATGGTTCCGCCAAGATCCGTAACGACTGGGGCACTAATGGCTGGGTCATGCCATCAACGCTCTTCACAGAAGATGGTGCCTGGCTTGGTCTAAACGCCCTCAATGGTGTCATTCCTGGTTGTGAAGAATATCACGGTGTCGTAAGCTATGTCCTTCAGGCTGACGAGCTCGGTGGTTCTATTGATAAATCCGTCTCAAAAGACGGTACGAACTTCACAGAAAGTGTCAACCTCGCACCGAATGAAACAGCTACTTATCAGCTCCAGGTGACCAACACGGGTGACGTAGCCTTGACTAACGCCACCATCAAAGATGTCTTGCCAGCTGGACTCACTTTAGTCCCAGGTAGCGTCAAGCTTCGCGCCAATGCTTCTGAGACTTGGGATCAAATTTCTGATGACATCTTTGGTAACGGCTATAACCTCGGCACCATCGGTACCGGCAACACTGTCTATATCCAGTATCAAGTAACTGCGGGAGCAGATTTCGATTGTAATGGTACGGAATTGTCCAACAAGGCTACTTTGACTTATGATAGTGACAAACCAGAAGGCGAGACTAGGGAAGATACTACTACTATCACAGTCAAGAAGACAGATTGTACTCCACCACCAGAAGACCTCGATGACTGTACTACCAACCCAGGTGCTCCAGAGTGTCAAAACTGTGCCACCAACCCAAACCTAGAAGGTTGCGATGAGCTACCTAACACTGGTCCACTAGAGATCGTAATGGCCTGTCTCATTATCGCCGGCATCGCTGGTGGCGGATACTACCTATATCGCACCAAGAAGACCTTGAAAACGGTTGAAAGTGACGTCAAAGACGGCGACAAGCTAGATCAAAACGCGACTAGCACCGACGCAGAAGACAACACAAAGAGTGACAATGACAAATAGTCATCATAGAACCTTTGTTTACGCTGAAGGACGAGAGCATATCTCGTCCTTCATGGCAGATGACATGAAACGAGCCACCCTGGAATACGGCTGGACTTTTCGTCAACTTCATTCCATCCACCCGAACGACATATTTGACGACGATAGGATGCATCAACTTTTTCCGCCAGATTCTGCCGTCATTCTTCGTAATCTCCCTAGAAACAGTACGACCGAAGTAGCCATGCTTACAGAATGGCTAAACAATCACCACATCCTCACACTTAACTTTAACGCAACTGGTGGTCTCGAAGCCTCTAATGACAAGCGTTTTCAAAGCCTCATCTTCAAATCTAGTCCACTTACCAAAGACTATGCTATGATGACCTATGAGACTGAGAGTAAAACCGCAGTTCTTGACCTAATCCAAAAGCACAAGGTCAGCTACCCATTTCTTTTAAAGCCTCGCGATGGCTCCATCGGTAAAGGCATCCGCATTATCAAACAAGAATCGGATCTCGACTCACAGAAGCGCTGGAATGGTATGATGACACAGCAATTTATCGACTCTGACTATGATTGGCGCGTCTATACCATAGGGGATAAGGCTGTCGGCGCTCTGCGCCGTGGTGGTAAAGAGCAAAAGCCCTACGATTTCAACGCCTATGCCAACGGTATTACCAAAGAAAAAGAGACTGATCCAGAGATTCTGTCACGGCTTAGCACTATAGCTGTGAATGCTGCTAAGGTTGCAAACTTGCAATACAGCGGCTGTGATATTATTCGGGATAAGACAACAGGGAAATACTTTATTCTTGAGATCAATACCTCAGCCACCTGGGAAGGTCGCTATAACGAGATCATTGAAGTGGATCTCGCCACCGAGATTATCAAATGGTGTGACGGGCAGATCACCGCTAGAGGTCTTGGCAATTAGGCCAAAATGTGATAAAATGATACAGATTAACAAAGGAATAATATGAAGAAAGCAGTCATATTGGTCGGCGGGAAACAATATCTCGTGGCCGAAAAAGAGACCCTACGGGTGGACCTCCTCCCGGCAGGCACCAAAGAGCTCGAACTTGACGCTTTACTAGTCATCGATGGCGATAAGACCGCAGTCGGTACACCTACAGTAAAGGGCGTAAAGGTTCTAGCAAAAGTCAAAACGCCCGAAGTTAAGGGTGACAAGGTTCGCGTGATCCGCTACAAAGCAAAGAAGCGCGTTCACAAAGAGACTGGCCATCGCCAGAAATACACAGAGATCGAGATTACAAAGATCGGATAAGCCTCCTAGGGGGCTTATTTTTTTAGTTCTTTGATCAATCTTTGGAGTTCTGCTTCATTTTTGCAACGGAATGTCAGAGCTCGCCCTGAGATTCTTGCTACTGCGTTATACTTAGAACTTAATGAATCCTCGTCCTTGCGATAAGCATCTCGCTTGATTGCCGCTGCAGAAGATTTCTTCTTCGTCTGGGCAAAATATCTCTCAACCCTACGCGCTGTCCAACCCTCTTCTACAATTTTCGGCAGGACCTTCATGACTACCTTCTCGTCCCGAGATACCAGCGGCCTTACCACACCTTCAGTCAATTTTTCCTTAACGATGATCTTCTTGGCTTCATCAGGTAGAGTAAGTAATCTCAAGGTATTCTGGACTGTGGTTTCAGATTTACCGACCTTTGCAGCGATATCTTCAGCACTCAGATTAAATTGATTCTTCAATTTGGCATATGCTGTCGCTAATTCGATCGCATTTAGGTCTTCACGTTGCGCGTTCTCAATGATCGAAAGCTCCAAGCGATTTTGCGAATCAAGTGATCGTACGATTGCCGGTATTTTATCTAGTCCTGCTAATCTACTGGCGCGCCAACGGCGCTCACCAGCCACAATCTTGTATTTGCCTTCTTCACGTGTCACCACAATTGGCTGAAGAACGCCATGCTCACGGATCGAAGAAGCCAGCGCCTCGAGCGCCTCTTCATTAAATTCACGCCTCGGTTGATCCTCGTCTCGTACGATCTCATCGAGTTTTAGCTCTTTAAGCTGACTGGATTTCTTGTCTTCGCTTGCTGTCGGGTCAAATTCATCATCGATCAACTCAGTCGGTATCAGTGATTCAAATCCTCTTCCTAGCCCTGCCATTATTTTGTCCTCTCTTCTACTTCTTTAGTGAATTCTTTATAAGCTTTTGCCCCTTTACTAAATTTATCGTAGGCGCCGATCGGTACACCATGTGATGGTGCCTCTGCTACACGTACATTGCGCGGGATCGTAGTTTTAAATGTCAGTTGCTTGAAGTATTTTTTAATTTCATCGTATACCTGAGCAGACAGGGAAGTGCGTTTGTCGTACATGGTTGCAAGTACCCCAAGTAGTCGTAGATTTGGGTTTGCCTGTTTCATCACGAGCTTCATAGACTCAAGTAACTGTGCTACACCTTCAAGTGCGTAAAACTCAGTCTGCACCGGCAAAAGAAGATAGTTTGATGCGATCATGCCATTTACAGTAAGTAGTGACAACGACGGCGGGGAATCGATAATAATGTAGTCATAATTAGACTCAATTGTACGGATAGCATCTCGGAGCCTGACAAATTTACGCTGCATGCCGGTGATTTCAACTTCTGCATTAGCAAGCTCCGGTGTGGCAGGCGCCAAGTCATAGTTCTTGTATTTCGTATGCCGAATCGCCTGTGATAGCTCCGCCGTGCCAAGCAGTACCTCGGTCATCGTAGCGCCCAGTTTCTGATCATTCTTATCAATACCCAGTCCAGACGTAGCGTTACCCTGGGGGTCAAAATCTATTAGAAGAGTCCGTTTCTTGTCCTTCGCTAGGTAATACGATAAGTTTACTGCAGTCGTAGTTTTACCTACACCACCCTTTTGATTTGTTACACATATTACCTTCGCCATAATACTTAAGATTATAGCACATCCATGTTCAAAATTAAATGTCTAGAATGTGCGGATTTTATCGAGTGGGAATAAGCGCATCATTACTGGGCCGATGATTCGGCAGTAGGGAATCGTACCGAGTCCATTCCGTGAGTCCCAAGAATTTGAACCTTCGCGGTTATCGCCAGACACAAATAACTCACCCTCTGGTACCACCATATCTACTTCGCCAGAAGTGTTTTCCTTAGGACCATCTGTCTCCGAAGTGCGCCATTCTGCATCGTATACAATACCTTCAGTCGATTCGGCATCAGGATACACCTTCATCTCACCGTCTTTTACCACCACACGCTCACCCGGGAAGGCGATCACACGCTTAATGATATACTGATCAGACACGCCAGACGGTACACTACATGTCATCGGATTCTTCACGCCAGCTTCCTTATATTCCGCTACCTTCTTGGTGTCTTCATTTAAGAATACTATAATCTGACCACGTTCCGGCACATATTCAGAGCCAGTAAAATGAGCCCAGGACACTGCGGCGCGATTTACCACCACGCGGTCATCTTGGTGTAAGGTATTCTCCATGCTACCACCGACTACGTTATAAGAGCGATAGATAAAAGTATTTAGAAATAGAGTGCCCAACACAACAGCAGCAATAAACCCACCAAGACTTAGTAAATCTTTCATCATCGGGTGCTTCTGAAAAAAAGTTGGTTTCATTATCTCCATATCCCATATTATATCACAACGCCTAGTAGAAAGCGTCTTGAAAACGTGATTACTCGGCATTTTTCAGCTCTATTCAAGTTTTTTTGCTATAATTGATAATAACTATGGCAGATTATGTATTAGCAAGAAAATCTCGTAACATCATGAGTAATATGGTACATGTATTGCTCAACTTATTGCTAGGCGTCGGAGCTGTTTTGATTACCGTACTTTCTGGTAGCCCACTTCTAGGTATCATCTTGGTATGCGCATCCAAATGGCGTGTCTTCGCAGTACGTGCTCGCTATCTATGGCTCAATATCAAGGCCAACCTCGTTGATTTTATCGTAGGTCTTAGCGTAGTCTTATTGACCTATTATGCCGGCCCCAATTTCTTACCCGTAGATTTCATCTTGATGATATTCTATTCCGTATGGCTTCTCTTCATTAAGCCACTCTCGTCCGAAGGCGCTGCTATGGCGCAGTCCCTCGTTGCAGTCTTCATGGGTATCTCTGCCGCCACTATCATGTCAGCTTCCTGGAACCCTGTTGTTATTGTGTTACTAGCTTTCCTGATCGGCTACGCTGCTTCCAGGCACGTGCTCATTCAGAGCGACGACAAGGATTTTACGCTTACTACGCTTGTCTGCGGTCTCGTATTCGCAGAGATCGCCTGGCTTTCTAGTGCCTGGAGCATTATCTATACCTTTGGCTCTACTGGTATTCGTATTCCGCAACTTGCCATCATTCTTGCGATTTTCGCCTTTGTCTATAACTCGGCACGTACCGCCATGATCAAATACCAAGAAGAATTCCGTCTTAAGCATATTGCCGGTCCCGCCATCTTCGGCGCTATCTTAATTAGCATTATTGTCCTATTCTTTAGCAACCCAATATTTAATATCTAAGGAGGTATACATGGAAGAAGAGGGGAAGACTGTTGATGCAGTCGAATCAAACGACAACACAAAAGAAGAGCCTGTTATGGGGGCAGAATCTCAGGCGACACCAGAAGAATCGACAAATTCGGAAGGACAAACGGCGCCGGATTCTTCAGCAAAACTAGAAGAGAATACAGAAAAAGATACACCGAAAGTGGACAAAGAACCTATCACGATCAAGTCTGGTAGCAAGACCGCCATCGCGCTCTCGATCGCAGCTTTGCTACTTGGTGGTGGCGGGCTAGGTTTTGGTCTAGCTGCCTATCAGAAATCAAGTACTCCAATCACCTTCCTTGGCGGTGGTGCAGATGGCAATTCCGCCAGCTTTACTGAAGGCTCTATTGCGGATGTTGCCGACAAGGTCTCAAAGAGCGTAGTCTCTATTGTCACCTCTATCAAGAGCACAGATTTCTTTGGTCGCACTGCAGAGTCTGGTGCTGCCGGCACTGGTGTGATTGTTACAAGTGACGGATATATCCTCACCAATAAGCATGTTATCAATGACGCCCATGAAGTCGCAGTGATCTTGGATGATGGCACTACCTACAAAGATGTCGAAGTGGTCGCTACTGATCCGCTCAACGACATCGCTTTCCTCAAGGTCAAAGATGTCAACGATCTCACCGCCGCTACTTTAGGGGACTCTAAGACTATCAGCGTTGGTCAACAAGTGATTGCTATCGGCAACGCTCTTGGTGAATATCAAAATACCGTCACCGCAGGCATCATTTCTGGCATCGGGCGGTCTGTCACAGCTGCAGACAGCTCTGGCTACAACGCAGAGACTTTGACCGACATGATTCAGACTGACGCCGCCATCAACTCAGGTAATTCCGGTGGCCCACTAGTCAATGCTGCTGGCGAAGTAATCGGTATTAACACTGCCACCAGTAGTACTGCTGAGAACATGGGCTTTGCTATCCCAATCTCCAGCGTCAAGGGTATGCTATCTCAACTTACCGAATCAGGTAAAGCCGAGCGCGCCTATCTCGGAGTCTATTCAATTGAGATTACTCCTGAAGTGGCTAAGGCATACAACCTACCAGTATCCTCTGGTTCTTACATATATAGCTCGTCTAACTATTCAGCAATTGTCAAAGACAGCCCAGCTGCTAAAGCTGGCCTCAAGGATAAAGACATTGTCACTAAGGTCAATGGCGTAGAGATTGGTACCGCCGGCTCCCTCACTGACCTCATCGGCGAATACAAGCCTGGTGATACTGTACAGCTTACCGTTGTCCGTGATAGCAAAGAAATCGCCATCAATGTGACGTTAGAAGGCTATCGTAATAAATAGATCACTTAGACTGCAGATTTAGCACGAACCCACGAGTCTCCCTTAGTCGCAGCCCATGTCTCTCTGCATATTTTACGATGTCAGAGTGTTGGCATGGGTCTGCTTCAAGGATCAGGTGGCGGATACCTCTTTCCGCCACTTGTTTAATCAGTTTTTTGATTAATTCCATCCCGTGGTCATCAGCATACAAAGCGAGTTCTGGCTCCTGCGACAAGGCCTCAAGATCTAGCCAATCCCATTCCTTATCGACATATGGTAAGTTGGCGACCACAAGGTCAGCTTCAATATCTACATCCGCCATCAGATCCGCCTGTATAAAATCAATCTCCGCCTTCAGTCTTCCCGCGTTGTTTTTCGCTACCTTCAGAGCCTGCAAAGAAACATCGGTAGCTAGAATCTTCGCCTCAGGTAACTCCAATTTTAAAGATATTGCGATGCATCCAGAGCCAGTACCTACGTCTACAATAGTTAAGTCATGCGGCAGGACGGCCTTATCAGGCCTTACGCCAGGCAGATATGATTTCCCGACTAAATTCAACACCGCATCGACCATCATCTCCGTCTCAGGGCGGGGAATCAATACATCTGGTGTGATCACAAAGTCGCGGCCATAAAAATTAACAACTTGGCGAGCCCCGCCTAGATTATTGTTTTTTGAGGTCTTGTTCATTTTTGACAAGCTCTGTGATTAGGTCATCGATATCACCGTCCATCACCGCCGGTATATTAGAACGCGAATAGTGAATCCTGTGGTCTGTCACACGGTCTTGCGGGAAATTATAAGTCCTGATCTTCTCGCTTCTATCGCCAGTACCAATTAGAGATTTGCGTGCTTCTGAAGCGTTTTTACGCTCCTCTTCTTTCTTTTTCTCAAGCAGTCTTGTACGTAGTACGTTCATCGCCTTAATGCGATTCTGCTGTTGTGAGCGCTCATCTTGCATCGCCACCACGATACCAGTCGGCAAGTGTGTAATACGCACTGCCGAATCGGTGGTATTCACGCCCTGACCACCATGACCACCAGAACGGTAGATATCTATACGTAGATCGTCTTGTTTGATCTCAAGATCTTGTTCTGAAGCTTCTGGCAGTACCGCCACTGTCACAGTGGAAGTATGAATCCGCCCTTGCGACTCTGTTACCGGTACGCGTTGTACGCGGTGCACGCCGCCCTCAAACTTCATTTGCCCATAAGCATCATCGCCAGAAAGTTTAAAGATTACTTCTTTCATCCCTCCAGCTTCATTCTGATTTTCAGAGATTAATTCAAATTTTAATCCATGACGCTCAGCGTATTTGATATACATCCGATATAGCTCGGCTGCGAATAGGGAAGCCTCATCGCCACCAGCACCTGCGCGAATCTCTACAATCGCTGGTTTATCGTCTTCAGGGTCACGCGGGATCAACAGCTCCTCAAGCCTTGTCTCCATAATCTTGAGCTCATTTTTTAATTTTTCTGAGTCTTCTTTCGCTATCTCGCCCAGCTCTGGATCATTTAACAGGGAATTAGCCTCCTCCAAGTTATTCTTTTTTTGTTCAATATTTTTACTCAGATCCAAAATCTCACGCAAAAGAGTTGCGCGTTTGCTTTTCGTTGCAAACTCTGCGTCTGCATATGCATCGGGCCGAGCCAAGAACTCTTCTATGCTCTCTAGCTCCTCCCTAAACTTAGCTAAATCCATACAAAGATTATACCATAGATCTTTCATTTAGAGGTCCATAAGCCTAGGTAGCTCTAGGTGTATCCGAGAAAGGAGATTTATGGTATAATGGTGTTACGGGGATTTAGCTCAGCTGGCTAGAGCGTACGATTCACATTCGTAAGGTCACAGGTTCGAGCCCTGTAATCCCCACCAAAAGGATTATCATGAGCAGAATAAAATTTATTGATTTGCTAGAACAAAATGATAGAGATTCGAAAAAATTAAAGCTGATATTCAATCGTGACTGGGATTATGACCCAAATAATGCCACAGAAGATGTGAAAAAAGCCCTAGAAGATATTGACGAGCCCCAAAAAATCGAACTTCTCGACTTTTATGGCGAAGGGAAAGTTGAATTAATCAAAGAAACTACCAAAACACATGATCCAAGCCCAAAAGTCAGACGATTCCACGATGGTGAAATCGTCTTTTGTTTTATACCGTACTACAACGACTGGTTACTCGTAAATGCTTACAAAGTAATTGATAGTAGCAAACATCTAATTGATGTTGATGAAAACTATATGGCATATTATAAACCATACCTTGGAAGACTTGTAATAATAGGTAATGATAAAACCAAACAACGTAATATCAGAATGAACGATCGTGACAGTATTAACAGTTTGGAAGTTAGAGAAATAATGGACGAACCATATTATAAAACTGGTAAAAAATTTCCAGGATATGAGAACGTTCGTTTGACTTGGCGTGAATTGAAATCATACATCGATCGTCCAGGTTGGCAAGAAGCCTTAAGTAATCAAAAAGCGATTTATTTAATCACAGATACATCAAATGGCAAACATTATGTAGGCAAAGCTAGCGGTAACAATATGTTATATAATCGCTGGAAGGCTTACATAGATACTTTACATGGCGGAAATAAAGAGTTCAAAAAGCTCTCCTCACATCATATTAAAAATAACTTTGCGTATTCAATTTTAGAAATATTTAAATCTACAACACCTGATGACAAAATTGACGAGAGAGAAAAATGGTGGAAAGATGTTTTGAGGACTAAAGAATTTGGATACAATGACAACTAGGGAGAAATAGTATGAAAAAATTGCCACTGGCAGATGAATTTAACAATTTTGCCCACATAGGACCGCCTAATATAGAGCAGTATTTAGGTAAAACAATGAAGATTAAGATTGATCGTCCGATTGGGAGTAAACACCCAAAATATGGATTTATTTATCCTGTTAATTATGGTCATGTTCCTGGCGTAATAGGCAAAGATGGAAAGGATTATGATGCTTATCTACTTGGCGTTTTTGAGCCAGTTAAGGAATATGAAGGAAGGTTAATCGCCGTAGTAGAGCGTTATGATGATAAAGAAGAAGAAATATTAGTGGTTGCTCCGACATTTTATAACGTTGATCAAGTGAGGGCTTTAGTGGAATTTCAGGAGCGTTGGTTTAAGAGTTATGTTGCTTATTGCTACGAAAAACCATATTGGCCAGACACTTTTAGCCCTTCTTCGCCAGAGGTTAAAAAGGCTCTTAAAGCGGCTTTTGAATACGGTAAATATTCCACTACTGCAACTCAAACGTTACTAAAAAAAGGTTATGGATATTGCCACGCTTTAGGTTGTTGGTTAGAAGATAATGGAATTGCGGGTAAAGCAAATGGTTCTAGGCCAAGAACGCTCAAAGTAAAAACTTATGAAGAAGCGATTGAAAAATTAAAGGAGGCAAATGACTAAAGAATCACTTAAATACATCAAAGTCAGGCTTGAAAATCATATGCATGACAATTGCAAAGATTATGAGCGCGTTTTGCCAAAAGACATTTTATATTTATATCATTTCTTTGATACTAGTTGGGATCATACGAGTGAAGACATGGGGCATTTTTTAACCTTGATTTACCTTGAAGATAATGAACCGGTAGCTAAATTTTTTAACCCAAAAGATTGGAAACCAATCGGCGACTTAATCAAAAAATCCAAAGATGTGTTAGTTGCGTATACTTCAGATTCGATGGGTGGCATTTTCTACAATAAAAATTTGCTTAAAGACTTACGTAGAAAGAGAAGTTCTATAATTTTTCGGGATAGATACGAGTTCGACCCCAAAGATTTTATAGGGTTTGGAGTAGAAGAATTATATATTCCAGAATCATTTGAGCCAGAACATTTTAAAAAAAATCGTCCTGAATATGCTAAGGACCCTCTAAAAAAACGATCATGATTGGTATTAAAAATATAACTACAAACCTAACAACAAAGGAGCGAGCATGAATATCTATCTCGACATAGACGGCGTAATACTCGGCACGAAATCTCCTCAAAAGGACGTCGTAAAGCTAATAAAATATATCTTGAAGCACTACCCAAATAGCACTTATTGGTTAACAACTCATTGTAAATGCGGAGTTAATCGATGTGCCGAGTGGCTAAAGCAGAGCGGCTTTCCGGCAGATCTTGTTAATGAAATGGATAAGATTATCAAGCCCACCGATTGGGGAGTAATGAAAACCGAAGCAATCGATATGGACCAAGACTTTATCTGGTTTGACGATTCGCTATTTGAAACAGAAAGAAAAACCCTAGAAGCCTATTATGTACTAGATGGTTTTTATAGAATGGACCCAAAAGACCCCGAGATGGCTAAAAAGGCGCTGAAGTTTTTGCAGTCACTATGATACAATTGACTCATGAGAATCATATTAGAGCCCATCACAAAGCAAGAGCTGATCAGCGAGTCTACTAATTTTATCGATGATAATACCATTAAGGCCGCCGTAGATATAAGAAAGGAGATTATCGCAGTAGATTCACCGATGCATTATGATTGCGAGCAGCTTCTCCTAGAAAACGGCTCAAAGCAAGAGGATATCTGGGGAATAAACCTATACTTAGATAGTGACGATATTGATGATATAGTAGAATTTGATTCAATGATCAACATCCGACCAGCGCAAAATAACCGTAGTCGTAATGTAGAAGACCCAAAGACGCAAGAGAAGATTAAGCAAGTGATCTTAAAATGGCTAAAGTAAATTATATTCATAGTGAAGAGGCCCACCAGGATTGGCTAGCTCGCCCTATTGCTTACCAAATGGGAAATATAGGAAGTGAAGTTTCTCGTGCTCTCAAATGGACTCAAAAAGGGAACCAATCCCGCGCCGACAAAGCAATTGACCGCGCGCTAGAGCTTTTTGATTTTACGATTGAAGCAAACGTAAAAAATCACGCTCGTCTCACTGAGATTTTAAAAGCTCGCGAGGAATTCTGCGACTATTTTTTCAACCATAATTCATATCAAACTAATCCAGCTACAATGCAAAAATACTACGACGGCTTTGCGATGATGATGCAACTCCATCACTAGTTGGCCACTCAGCAAATTCTTGTCGAGTGTGCTATCATATAGTTGTAATACAAAAATAAAAAAGGAGGACATCTATGTTGACGGAGCAAAAACTAAAAGACAAACGTTATCGCAAAACAGAAGAAGCCATCGTAGGGGCTTTTTTCTTAGCTCAAGACAACTTGAATCCTAAAAAGATCATCAAGGTTGCCAACATCTCACGCGCTACCCTATACCGCCACCATAAGTCTGTCTATAATGTAGTTACCGATTACAAGGAATACATTACAAAAAAATATGCTAGCACCATCAACAAAAGTATCAATCGCGGAGCCACCCTCCGCCAAATTTTTCAGCGCACACTTGTCTTTATCATAGCGAACAGAAAGATTATTACCTTTATCCAGAAATTTGGTGACCAATCCGTGATAGAGTCCATGCTATACACGCTAGAACCTAGAGTCATCGATAGCCACAAAGTAGATCCCGGTGAGATGTGTGATATTTACGTCAAAGAGACTTCGGCTATCATAGAATCGTGGTTTGCTCAAGGTGCTCACCCTACACAATTCACCGCTGTGATTTCAAAACTCACCTACCTCACCGATACGGCCAAATCTCACCTCGGCAAGATCTGTAGTGCCCATGTGTTACAATAGTACAAAGGAGTTATTATGAGTAAATCTAAAGTGTTTTTCACGAAGACCATCACGCCAGAAAGTCTCATCAAGATCTACGAGGCGCTCGGTATAGAATTGACCGGCAAAGTCGGCGTCAAAGTCAGTACCGGTGAGGCCGGCTCTAAGGGCTATCTCAAGGCAGATTTGATCGCCCCACTAGTCAAAAAGCTCGGCGGCACGATTATCGAATGTAATACCGCTTATCCAGGCGAGCGCAATACTGCCAAAGATCATCTCAAGGTGGCCGAGGAACATGGTTTTACGAGTTTTGCTGAAGTTGATATCATGGATGCCGATGGCGATCTCAAGATTCCTTTTGAGAAGGGTAAGTACCTAAAATACGACCTCGTCGGCAGTCATTTTGCAGATTATGATTCCATCCTCAATCTTGCTCATGGCAAAGGCCACATGATGGGCGGCTTTGGTGCTAATCTTAAGAATCAATCGATTGGTATCGCTTCAAGAAAAGGGAAGGCTTACATCCATTCTTGTGGTAAGACTGAAAGTCCTAGACTCTGCTGGCTTTCCAAGCACGAACAAATTGATTTTATCAAATCTATGGCTGAAGCTGCCACGGCGGTTGCGGACTACCTCAAAGAGCAGGGAAAACCCATCGCCTACATTACAGTCATGAACGCGCTGTCTCTTAGCTGTGATTGCGATGCCAATCAGGACGATCCTGTCATGTCAGATCTTGGCATCGTCGCTTCGCTCGACCCAGTCGCCAATGACCAAGCCTTTATTGATATGATCTGGGCCTCAAAAGAGCCCGGCGCTAAAGATTTGCAAGAGCGCATCGACTCTCGTCTAGGTCGCGAGATCTTGCCGTACGCCGAATCACTCGGCCTCGGCTCTTGCGAATATGACTTGATTGAGGTATAATAATAGGGTGGGTTGTTAGCTCAGTTGGCTAGAGCGTCTCGTTTACACCGAGAAGGTCGGGGGTTCGAGCCCCTCACAACCCACCAATTTCTTGTTAGAATCCGCCATCTTGGCGGTTTTTTGCTCTCGCTCGTCCACTAAGACGCGCATCGAGCAAAGAAACCACCAATCTGACTGATTCTAACTAAGAAATTGGTAGGCCTATGTAGGGGCGAGAACCCGAAGGGTTCGCTCGTGGTAGGAGACGAGAAAAATCCAAAATTTATTTTGGATTTTTTGAGACGACGCCCCACGAATTGTTTTCGCTTCAGCGAAAACAAAGCCCCTCACATCTTGTTCCAATCAGAGCACTCTCATGATTCATGAAAAACTATATCCTCAGAATCATAGTGCCGTGCTATAATATAACCATAAAAGGAATATAGAAGGGAATCTATGAGAAAAAGAAGAGAAGCATATAACATCATAACCCTTGGACTAGTAAGCATGACCTTACTCTCCGGGAGCCTTTTAATCTCTTCTAATTCCTCCGCAGACGACTCCGGCATAGACAACGTCTCCATCACCATCCCAGTCACCTGTACCATGGTAGGCACAGGCATGAACTC